>CAYTVM010000198.1:0-4269 GCA_964441685.1 uncultured Atribacterota bacterium
TGACTACCAGCGTTATAGGTAGTGCTGCTGAGCTTTTGGCCTATGGCACAGCTGTTAAGCTCAGTAAATCAAAGAAAAAGGTTTAAATATTAAAAAATGGTTAGTCAAGTTGATAACTAACCAAAAGATTGGTAAAATATCTAACAAAAGGCCAAGGGGAGTGATTAAGGTAAGTATATTTTTTGTGGAGACCCATACGCATCTTGATCTAATAAAAAGAAATGTCGAGGAAGTAGTTAAAGAGGCGGCAGAAAAGAAAGTAACCAAGATGGTTACTATTGGGATTGATTTGGAATCCAGTAAAATTGCCCTGGAATTTGCATCTCGTATTGAAGGGGTTTATGCTGCAGTAGGTTTTCATCCTCATGAAAGTAAATTTTTAGATGAGGAGAATTTAAAAGAATTAGAGAAGTTAGCTAAAAAGAACAAAGTGGTGGCTATTGGCGAGACAGGTTTGGATTATTATTGGAAACATAGCACTTTAGCTTGCCAGATGGAGGCTTTTAAGAAACAGATAAGTCTGGCTCGGAAATTAAATTTACCTCTTATTATCCATGACCGTGAGGCTCATCAGGATACCTTGAAGATTTTAGGTGAGGAGGCCAAAGGATTAAAGATACTCCTGCACTGTTTTTCGGGAGATTTAGATATGGCTAAAATATGTATAGAGCGGGGTTATTATTTAGGAATAGGCGGAGTAGTCACTTTTAATAATGCACAAAAACTTAGAACTATAGTGGAAGAAGTTTCTCTAGAAAATCTGGTTTTAGAAACTGATTCTCCCTATTTAGCTCCCCATCCTTTTCGGGGAAAGCCCAATGAACCAAAGTATATTCCTTTGATTGCTGAGCGGATTGCCGAATTAAAGGGGGTTTCCGTAAAAGGAGTAGCAGAGAGAACTTCTGCTAATAGTAAAGAAATATTTGGGATTTAATTTAAAAAATTTGACATAATAGCGAAAGAATTGTATATTATTTAACGAGATCTAATTAATTAGAAAATGGTTTGTTGAATAAAAATGAAAACCGGAACACAAAGAAAAAATAAGATGATTAATAACTACTACCACTATTATTATTACTATTATCTCGAGGGGGTATATGCCTAAGGGATAAATAGTAATGCTGATTTAGATTGCTATTATCAAAAACGAAACCATAGGCATGTGCCTCCAAGGGCATGCCTATGGTTTTTCTTTTTATACACTAAAAAGTAGGGCCATAGGTGTTTTTAATTATAATATCTTTTTTGGCCCTGCTTTTATTTTCTGAGAGAAAATCTTAATTTTATGTCGACAAAGAGAAAGGAGGGGATTGAAATGTAGGATTAAATATGAAATAAGTGCCGTATTGTACAAAGTAATTTAAAAATTATAAAAATAAAAAGGAGAAGTTATGAAAAAAATAACAATTTTATGTCTAGTATTAACATTTTTAATGTTTGGAGGAATATCATCTTTTGTCTCAGCTGAGCCCTTGGTTGTTGGAGTAACACAAATTGTAGAACATCCGGCTTTGGATGCAGTTCGGGATGGTTTTAAAGAAGCTTTGGCAGAAGCAGGATATAAAGAAGGCGTAGATGTTGTGTATGATTTACAAAATGCACAGGGTGATTTTAATAATGCTATTTCTATTGCTCAAAAGTTTAAAGATGACAAGGTAGATATGATTTTAGCTATTGCGACGCCGACTGCCCAAGCTGCTCTACAAGTTAATCAGGAAATTCCGATTATCATTGGTGCTGTTACCGACCCGGTTGCGGCAAGTTTGGTAAAAAGCTGGGAAAGCTCTGGAAACAATGTTACCGGAATGAGTGATGCCGCACCAAACAAGTTACAGGTTGCCCTCATTCCCCGATTTTTGCCGGAAGCTAAAAATGTTGGTACTATCTATAACGCAGGCGAAGCGAATTCGGTAGTCCAAATTGATGTTGCAAAAGAAGCTTGTGAGGAACTTGGTCTTAATTTGATCGAAGTCACAGTCAGTAATTCCAGTGAAGTATTAATGGCAGCTCAGTCTTTGGTTGATAGGGTGGAAGCAATTTACATTGTTACAGACAATACCGTTGTGTCAGCATTGGAGTCCGTGATTAATGTTTGTAACCAGGAAAAGATTGCTTTAATTGTAGCAGATCCAAGTACAGTTGATAAAGGAGCGTTAGCCTCTTACGGTATCGACTATTTTTCCCTGGGTAAAAAATCCGGAGAAGTAGCTTTAAAGGTGATCAAGGGAGCCAAACCATCTGATATCCCCATGCAAATGATTAGCGACCCCAATGATTTGCAATTTGTAATAAACCTGGATACCGCTAAGACAATCGGAATTACCGTCAGTGAAGAAATAATAGCAGAAGCAGATAAGATTATACAAGACGGTAAAGTACAAGGTGAATAAGTCTCTTATTAAAAGAAAGGATCAGATAATATGTCGATAAGTCTTTTATTGCATGCATTGGAACAAGGATTAGTTTTTGGAATCATGGTATTGGGAGTATTTATTACCTATAAAATTTTGGATTTTCCTGATTTAACCGTTGAAGGTAGTTTTCCTTTGGGGGCCGCAGTCGCTGCCAAGGTTATTTTTTCAGGAGGGGATCCATTATGGGGAACATTTCTAGCCGTAATAGCTGGCTCTCTTGCCGGATTAATTACCGGATTATTACATACTAAATTAAAATTGACCAATCTTTTATCTGGAATTTTGACAATGACCTTGCTCTATTCGGTTAATTTAAGGATTATGGGAAAACCAAATATTCCTTTATTGGGAAAGATCACCCTGTTAGGAGAAATAAAAAACTATTTTCCTCATTTGTCGATGGATTATCTGATTCCTTTCTTTTTTCTATTTCTGGTTGTTATCATAAAATTTGTGATAGATTATTTCTTGTCTACAGAAATAGGATTAACTATTATTGCCACGGGTGATAATGAACAGATGATAAAGAGTTTAGGAGTGAATACAGATATTACCAAAATTATTGGACTTTGCCTTTCAAATGCATTGGTAGGTTTGTCGGGAGCACTTTTTGCTCAATATTCTGGATTTGCTGATGTAAATATGGGTTTAGGTACTGTCGTTTCAGGATTAGCCTGTGTTATTATTGGTATTAGTATTATTAAAGTACCTACTGTTTTTTGGAGAACTATTGCCGTATTAGTTGGCTCTTTGATTTATCGTTTTCTGATGATTATTGCACTACGTTATGGGTATAACCTTGGTTTTAAACCAGGGGATTTGAAATTGATATCCGTTTTACTGGTCATCATAGCATTATCCGTACCCTTTATAAAACAAAAAATTAATTTTACTGAAAGATTCAATTTGGGAAGAAAAGATTTGCAAAATAATAATGGAAAGGAAGTATAATCTATGCTGAATATTAAGAAATTAACCAAGTATTTTGCAAAAAATACGCCCCATGAGACTCTGGCCTTAGATGGTTTTAATTTACGCGTCAGGGAAGGTGATTTTATAACTATTATTGGCAGTAACGGTGCAGGAAAATCAACCCTTTTAAATTTGATTGCAGGTACTCAAAAACAAAACAAGGGAGAAATAAAATTATCAGGAGAAGTGATTAACAATCAAGCTGAATATCAAAGAGCTCGTTGGATTGGTAGGGTTTTTCAGAATCCCCTTTTAGGAACCGCTCCATATATGACTGTCGAAGAAAATCTATCTTTGTCTTTAAAAAGAGAAAAGAGAGGTTTATGTTTGGGAATTAACAAAAATCTACGAAACTTTTTTCGGGAAAAATTAAGCGAATTAAATTTAGGACTTGAAGATAATATCTCAAAAAAAGTGGGTTTGCTTTCCGGAGGGCAGCGACAGGCAATGACTATGTTGATGGCGACAATGTTTAAACCCAAGGTATTATTGCTAGATGAACACACCGCAGCATTAGATCCGGAAAGTAGTAAGAAAATATTAAAATTAACACGGGACTTAGTAGAAGAACGAAAGGGAGATTTGATTACTTTAATGGTGACGCATAATATGAAACAGGCTTTGGATATGGGGAATCGAACCGTGATGATGGACAGAGGGCATAATATTTTTGATATTCAGGGAGAGGAAAGAGAAAAGATGACTGTAGAAGGTCTAATTAAACAATTTTCTCTGATGGGAAGCCGGAAAGATAGGTATGTCGAGGATAGAATGGTCTTGATATAACCTATTATATTTGACACAAACAAAAAGAGTCTTGTGTTAGTATTGCGTACAATTCAAGACTCTTTTTTTGTTTAGATTGCCTTTTTGTATTATA
>CAYTVM010000199.1:0-4243 GCA_964441685.1 uncultured Atribacterota bacterium
CCTTTTTTGTTATAGAGCCAACCTAAATAGAAAAAAGCATCAGCATGTTGGGGATTCTTTTGGATTACTTTTTTAAAGTTTTCAATAGCGGCATCTTCATTATTTTCCATTTTCCGGTAAATCATGCCTATAGTGTAGTAAATTTCATCAGTAGAATCTGTTAGGAAATTTGCTGCCTCTTCCAAGTTTTCGACAGCTTCCGGATATTTTTCCATCTTTTGGTAATTCATTCCTAAATGATAAAAAGCCTTACCATAATCCGGCTGTAATTTTACTGCTTTCTCAAAGTTATCAATGGATTTTTGATACGCTCCGATTTGCTCATAGGTAATTCCCAAAGCATAATAAGTTTGAGCATCCTCCGGGTTAAGTAGTAAAGCTTGCTGGAAGGCCGCGATCGCCTCATTGTATCTTTCTAATTCATTATATGCTAATCCCAGGCCATAATGAGCGCTGGCAAAATCCGGCTTACTGCGGACAGCCTGTTTAAATGCTTCCAGTGCTTCCTCTTTTTTTTGAAGACCTATATAGGAAAGTCCCAATTCATAATAAGCTGAACTATAATCGGGTGTTATTTTGATAGCATTTTCAAAATAAATAATTGCTTTTTCGAGTTGATTAGTATTTCTAAATATTTTTCCGATTTGAAAATAAGCATCTGCGCGACCCGGGTCTAATTCGATAACCTGTTGGAAATAAGTAAGCGCTTCTTCGTATTGTTTTTTATTATCTAATAAATTGACGCCCTGAAAGTATAATTCTTCTATCGACTTATTCTGACTAAAACTTATCGCACTGACCGAAGTAAAAAACATAATAATTAAAATCAAAGAAATAATGAGCATATGTACACTCTTCATCCTCCACCTCCTGCTTATGTTTCCTGATATTTTATATATGACAGATTATCAGCAACCAATAATATATTTTTAATGGAATAATTCTTGCAGTATTTTATTTATTATAATATATTTCAATTGATTTTACCTTATTTTAACATATTATAATTATTTCTATCCTCAAAAATGTAATTTTAATAAATAAATTAAATAGATTATCTGTCGTTTTATTGTCAGATAAACTTTGCTCTTAATATAATATATACTGCTTATAATATTTCGGAGTAATTTCGTAATTAGTTATTCCTATTTTAGCACTCCTTTGCTTTTATACAATTCCCTCTTGCCTGAACCATCTAACAGTGTCTTTTATTGATTCATAAATAGAGCGGTGCGAATAGCCAAGCCCATCCTGTGCCTTCTGGCAGGAAACCAGAGAATTGCTTGCTAAAACATCAATTGAAAAAGGGGTAAAAAGAGGTTTAATTTTTATTAGATTACAATATAACACATTAAAAAATCCAGCTGCCTTTGCCACTTGGTGAGGTATTTTAAACGAAGGTGCTTTTACCCCACTAATTTCCTCTAAAAACTTTAATAATTGCCTAACGCTTATCTGTTGTCCGGATAAGATGTAACATTCTCCTTTCTTGCCTCCTTCGCATGCTAAGAAAAGCCCCTCGGCTACATCCCGTACGTCGACAAAATCATAAGCCCCGTTAATATAAGCTTTTACTTTTCCTTTAGTAAAATCAACAACTAATTTCCCCATTTCTGATACACGGTAATCATAGGGTCCTATAATCCCCGATGGGCACAAAATAACTGCATCTAGTCCTTTTTTAATTCCTTTAATCACTTCCAATGTACCAAGAGCTTTTGACTTGGAATATTCTCCCAGTACGTTTTCCGGATCAAATTGTCTTGATTCGTTAAATGCAATTCCCGGTTCCGGCTCAGAAAGAGCATGAATTGAACTGGTATAGATCAATCTTTTTACTTTTGTTTCAAGGCACATGTTCACTACGTTTCTAGTTCCGATAACATTAACTTGGTATAATTGTTTTTGCTGTCCGGGAATAATAGAAATTATTCCTGCACAATGATATACTATATCTGCGCCCTTGAAAGCCTTTCGCAAAGAATCAGGAGCGCAAACATTCCCATCTACTTTCTCTACTTTTAAACCTCTAAGAGAAGCAATATCCTCGCCGGGGAGAATAAGTGCCCTCACTTTTTTATTCTGACTTATCAGTTTCCGAACCAGTACATTCCCTAAATGTCCGGCTGCTCCTGTAACAACTATCATTTTTATCTCCTTATTAATTTACTATTAATTATTTGAAAGGTTAATCACATACCTTGATATTTCTTTTCTATTCTTTCAGCCATAAAATTTATATCCTCTTGATTAGAAAATAAATTTAAAATCGAAATACAATCCGATACTTTTTCTCGGTTATGATTAGAATTAATCCATGCAGTGTCAATCCAAAGATATAAAGAAAATAAATCAATCCGATCAGAATGGGTGATATCAATCATTTTTTTTAAAATATCTTTGCTCTTTTCGAAACTACCTCCTACTATTAGAGGCGCATCGCGATAATACAGGGCCAAAGATATATATGCCTTTTCATTGCTATCATCCAGATTGATTGCCTTTATGATAAAATCTTTAATCCCCGGACCGAATTTCGTTTTATAGTATAGATTACCATAAAGAATTAACTGGCCTTCTACGTCAACCAGCAAACGATAACCTTCACTAAAATCTCCTATATCTAAAGATTTTAAGATTAATTCTTTACTATAACTAAAATTTTCTTCCGCTTTTTTATGATTATTCTGTTCTTTTTCTACTACTCCTTTTAAATAAGCTACTCTAGCCAACCAATAATATCTTAATTGCTTGTCTTCTATTCCTGTAAAAAAGGGAATACTTTCTTCCAGTATTTTTAAAGCTTCACCACACCCTGGTGTCAATGCAACAAATAATTCTCTGGCCTGAAAGTACATACTTTCTCTTTTTTTACATTCAAGGTCATCAGATTGAGCGTGTATATAGGTACTATTTATTCCCAATAAGAAAACTGCCAATATTGCAGTAAAAAATATTTTTTTTGTAAAATCAGAGATAATATTTATTTTGCCTGTTTTTTTCATTAATAATCCTTCTTTCGTAAAATAATCATATAATAAACAATTGTTCATTATTTAGTTAAAAAATTATATTAACTCATCTAAAAGATTCTTAAAATAGATATGGGTAAACTGGGTAAATAATTCTTTGGTTTTTTCTTTATCTTTATATTTATTCAACACCAAAGATATACCCTCAATAAAGCTAATGGCCAAAACTTCTGCCAGGAAATCATCAGCCGGTATAATCTTCTTTTTCATTTCAGGAAAGGCTTCTTTTTTTATCCGCCTAGCAATAAGATTAATAATTTGTTCTCGGGCATTCTCCATTTGAGAACCCTTGCTGCCATTTAGCAAAATGACTAACTCAGCACGATGTTGAATGTAAATTCGGATTAAGGATTCTTCAAATATTTTTATAAAATTGTCTTTCTGTCTTTTTTCGAAGAGTGCACTTTTCCTAACACGGGCGAATTCATCAGTAAATTGATATATTTCCTGAAAGGCAGGTTGGATAATTATATTAAAAAGATCATCTTTATTTTTAAAATAGTGATAAAGGTTGCCTACGGTTAATCTGGCACTTGAGGCGATGGAACGCATTGAGGTCTTTTGATATCCGTTTTTTTCAAATTCATATATTGCCGCTTTTTTTATCTTTTCTTTTACTTCTTCTTTTAAAATTTGCATAATAATAAACTCCTGTTCATTATTATGATTTAATAAAAATAACTTTTTGTCAAACCACTTTTAAGATTATTTTATCTTTAAGAAAAATTTTCTTTCTCAAATCTCCTTTACAATGACTCCTTCCCGGTCATTTGATTCACTTTTACTTTAATAATGATTACACCTTCCAAGGCATCCTTCGGGTAATGAAATACAGCTAAAAGATGATGATAATAGTGTTGCATGATAATATCCAGAGCTTTTTTCTTTTCTGTAATATCTTTTAAAAACACTGCTGCTCCGAAAATTAAGATGCTCTTGTATTTTACATCAGTCTTGCATGCCTCTTGAGATTGTACTAATTCTATGTCAGCATCAAATTCAATACAAACCTTATTATTATTTCGAAGAATATCCAACTTCCGCCCTTCCCCGGCTGAATGCAGATAAATATAATTATTCCGATAACCAAAATTCATGGGTATCACATAAGGTTCATCCTGCCAGCACATCCCTACCCGGCAAATCATTGCTTTTTCAATAATAGAGATCATCACTTTTTCATCAACTATTTCTTTATCTTTTCTTCTCAT
>CAYTVM010000200.1:0-4223 GCA_964441685.1 uncultured Atribacterota bacterium
AATTTTTTAATTTTATCATAATTTAAGAGTAAAGAACGTTTATTCCTAATAACATAACAAGTCAAACTTTTATACTCTAAGTTTTGTGTTTCGAATTCATCCCCCATTTCATCTACGTGATAAGGAAAATATATTTTACCTTCTTTCTCGTCTAATAGGGCAATATAAAAATTAGTAGCATCAATGATATTAGCTAATTCTTGATGGATAGTCTTATAAAGCTGATTAAGTGAGATGGAAGAGATGGCAGCATTAGAGATATTGTATAAGACCTGTTGAAGTTTTTCGTTTTGTTTACGTTCGGTGATATCTATAAAGATACCTTCCACTCCAGCAATATTCTCTTTTTCATCATAATAGTAATGACTGGAAGTGGAGACGGTAACCGGAGTACCATCTCTCCTTTTTAGGACTATTTCATAGTCTTTAACAGTTCCCTTTCTATTTTTTAATTCATTTAAAAATCTTTTTCTGTCTTCGGGAATATAATATAAATCCTTAGCTACATTTTTCCCTATCATCTCTTCGGTCGAGTTATAACCAAGTAATTTGACTCCGTGAGGATTTATCATTAACATATTCCCTTCTCTATCTGCACGATAAAATACTCCGGGCATATTTTTATAGAGACTTCGATATTTTTCTTCACTCTCTCTCAGCCTATCCAACACATTTTTACGCTCAGAGATATCTTTAAATGTTGCTATAAACCCCTTAAGTTGTCCGTCAATTATAACCTGGCAGCTAGAAATGGCTACTGGGAACAAAGTTCCGTCTTTCTTCTTCCTTACAGTCTCATAATATAAAGACTCTTTTAATGATTTTTCAGACAATAATTTCCCTTCTTTTATCTTATCCGGGGAATGAATCATGCCATCATCAATATTTCTACCTTTAGCTTCCTCTAAAGTGTAACCAAAAAGCTCGGTAAAGCGAGAGTTCAGGTTTAAGATATTGCTCTGAAGATTTAAATAAACTAAAGCTTGCGGGTAGTTGTTAAATAGACTTGCAAGTTCCTGTTGGCCTTTTTTTAAGTCCTCTTCTGTCTTCTTATGTTTAATTTCAGATTTCTTTAATTTAGTAATTTGCTGATGTAATTTTGCTAATTCGTTGATAAGTTGTGCCTTGGTTTTTTCGTTATCTTCCATATTTTCCATCCTCTAAAAATCAAAAAATAATTTTATTCTTTTTTTTAAATGATTACCTGAACTTGTTTTACTGTTTTCCATAAGAATTTTTAGCAAAATCTTGCATTACCTTAATATCTTCATCAGGAATTATTCTACACTTACCTACGCTTTTGCTTAAAATATAAACATGAGCTGTTTTTTCAACCACGTAGCAAACCTTTATCGCCTCTTTCATATCTTTCCCTACGCAAAGAGTTCCGTGATTTAGAAGAAAAACTGCATTTCTCTTTCCTAAACTGGCAACTGCGTTCTCAGCTAACTCATCTGAACCGGGTAAAGCATATTTCGCACATAAAACTTTTTCTCCCACTATCTGGACAAAATCTTCACAAATTCCCGGAAGACTGAAGCCCGTTACTGCTAACACGCTGGAGTAAACGGGGTGATAGTGTACTATGGCTCTTACATCTTTCCTGGCATTGTATACGGAAAGATGCATCGGTAACTCAACAGATGGTTTTCTAAATCCTTCAATTATTTTACCTTGCTTATCAACTACAATGACATCTTCAAGATTAATTTCATTATAATCCATTCCGCTTGGCTTAATATAAACCAGGCCTGTTTCAGAATCCAAAACACTAATATTCCCCCAGGTGCCAATAGTTAAATTCTGTTTATATAATTCTCGTCCAGTATCGATTATTAATTTTTTAAGCCCTTCGGATATTTTTAATTTCATATTTCTCTCCTTATTTTTCCCCCTATTATACTTAATACTCCATAAAATTTTAAAATCCTTCTTTTTTAAAAATATAACCTGACAGATAACGAAAAAAGCTAATTTACTAAACTTAAAAGAGGCAACGGATATTCATTACTATAATTATAAGGGTCTATTGTATGGATTTTTATTTTAGATAGACTCTTTTTGGGTTTTGTCAATAATAGAAAATTTACAAATAATAGCACCGGCAATAACCAGGCCACAGGCTGTCCAAAGGCTGGGCTTAATGGCCACCTGAAGATACAAAGAACTGGTAATGATGGAAAGTAGAGGAGTAAAATAGGAAAGAGAGGCAACTAAAATCATTTTGCCTTTGCGCATAGCCCTATCCCAAAAGAAATATGCTAAAAAAGTAGGGAAGACAGACATGTATAGAAGTTCCATTATTACACGTGGCGTCCAGTAAGATTCTTCAGGAAATATAAATCTTATCGAAGTTAAAATAAGTCCGGTAACCAGGAGGAAAATAGGTACAGCTCCGTTTTCTGTATGGCCAGCCCATCGGCGAACTAAATTGGAATAAAACCCCCAGGAAATAGCTGCTATGAAAGCCAATAAATAGGCAAGGTAACTTATTTGGAAATTGCCTTTGAATGTATTCCAGGAAAACAATCCACTGTTTATTGTAGCCAGGTAAAGACCACTAAAAGCTAAAACGATCCCGGGGATTAAAGTTATACGTCCCTTCTTATGTAAAATAGGAAGAGAAAAAACCAGAGTTAAACCTGGCCAAAGATAATTTATTATACTAACCTCAATCACTTGCTCTCGGTTCAAAGCCAAACCCACAGCCAGGTAAAGAGATACTGTGTAAACGACAAATAGAGCTCCGCAACCGATTAAGTATAGAATAGGAAGCTGGAAGGTTTTTTTAATTCTTCCGGATTTACTCATCAGGTAAATACAACCCCAGATTCCACTCAGTAAATATATCCAGGAAGCGGCAGTTAAAGGTCCTAACTGCTCCGCCAGACTTCTGGAAAAGGCAATAGTAGTCCCCCAAAATAATATGGCCAATATTCCAAATATGGTATTTAAATTCTCTTGAGAAATAGATATTTTCAAATGATATCTCCTTCAAGTTTTCAATTTAATGGATTACTTATCCTGCCAATTTCTATATTTATTATTCATTCTACGTAAATAAATATTTAATTGCAAGAAAACTATTTATATCGAATAGAAAATTAATTAGATGGTTAGTTAGTTACGGAAAGACAAGAACGACATTTTCGTTATAAATTTTAACATCATAAAATATTTTATAATTATATTTATTTTTACTTGACAATAATTTATAATTATATTAATATATTAAATAATAATATTAACTATATTAATAAGGAGGTGAATAATGAAGAAAATTCCGACTCTTTGCCCGGCTTGTAGTTCTATGCTGGAGATTACAGAATTAAAATGTCCCAAATGCAGTACGATAGTTCAGGGAGAATTCCCTATAAACAAACTTCTTTCTCTCTCTGATGAAGACAGTAAATTCTTACTTACTTTTCTTCGTTCCAGAGGAAACATTAAAGAAGTCCAGGAAAGGATGACTTTATCTTACCCTACCGTAAAAAATCGCCTGGATAAATTGCTCATTACTTTGGGATTGTTTGATGAAAGTGAGGGGCTTAAGGAAAAAGAGATTTTGGATACTCTGGAAAGAGGAGAAATTACCGCTGGGGAGGCGGTAAAATTAATGAAGGAGGCAAAACAATATATATAAATTCTACTTTTGCCATTTCATTGTAATGGTTCGATTTATCGAACCCATAATAATAGGTTTTTAAATTTGATTAAATTAAAAAAGGAGTTAAAAAAATGAAAGAAGAAATTAAAAAAGTTCTTGAAATGCTTAAAGAAGGAAAAATTAATGATGATGAGGCATCAGAGCTACTAGCAGCTTTAAGGGAAAATAAAGAGAAAGAGGAGATCACTCCTCTATCCACAAAGAAAAAAAGATTCTTAAAAATCCGTGTCACCAAAGGAGAAAAACCTCAAGTAAATGTCACCATTCCTTTCAGCTTAGTCAATTGGGGATTGAACCTCGCTAGTAAGTGGGGCAAGAATGGAGTCAATATAGAAGGAAAAGAAATACCAATCGATATGGAAGAACTCAACAAAGCGATGAATGACCCGGAATTTACCGGTAAAATTATAAATGTAGATGATGAAGAAAAAGGAGAACATGTCGAGATAGAAATTGTATAATAGAAGAAAAATTGTAATATTATAATTTACAATCCGTAAAGAAGGAGAGAGAATGAGAAAAGTTACCCGTGAAGAAATCTTAACCGGCAATCCTT
>CAYTVM010000201.1:0-4203 GCA_964441685.1 uncultured Atribacterota bacterium
TGGTATAAAAGTATTTCTTTTAAGGAATATTCGGAAAAAATATAATTGATAGATTGTTAATCAAAGGATAGTATTAGTTAATATTAAAGGTCAAGGAATTGTAATAGTGTTTATAATTTACCTTGACCTTTTTTTGTAAGTAAAAGAAGAATAATAAGAAGAAAAATATTTGGTTGGGATAATGATTAATATAAAAGATGAAATTAATAATATATTAGATGAGATTAGGAAGGTTAGCCGGGAAGAAGAGATTGTAGTAGCTTTTTCTGGGGGGTTAGATAGTACTGTAGTTTCTGCTTTAGCTATCCAGGCCTTGGGGAAAAAAGGAGTTGAAGCGATTACAGTCAGTTTTGAAGAATATAGCTACAGTAAGGGTTTGAGAAATATTCAAGATATTAGTAGGGCTTTAGATTTGAAACTGAAGATTGTTCAGGGAAAAAGAGAACAGGAGAGAGTTTTAAGGAAGGGTCCGGCTTGTAATAAATGTACCAGGGTAGCTAAATTGGGAAAGGTAAAAAAAGAAGCATCGGGAAGACTGATACTAACTGGTTCAAACCAGAGTGATACCTGGGGGAAGAGGGGTTTAAAACTATATGATGGTTTTTATGCACCGCTTTTAAGGTTAAGCAAGGAGAAAATCCGAAAAATTGCTGATTATTCTGGCATAAAAATTTTACAGATAGGAGAAAGTAAATTTAGAGAAGGTTGCAAATTAAAACATTTACTTAAACCTTTAGCAACTCCTTATTATCACGGTAGAGCAGCAGCAGAAGCTAACGAATTATTGCTAAGTATATTAGAAGAAGAGGAATATAATTCAGTTTTGGCTAATGTGAAGATTATTGGTCCCTTGAATATGAATATAGGGCTAGTCAATGTATTTCCCTTGCCTGAAAAAAAATTGAAGGAAAATATTATGGAAGAACTAGAAAAACTAAAAACTTTAGAGAAAATTGAGTTTTTAGATAAATCAATTAAATTAATCGTTAAAGCTAACAAGGGGCAATTTGATAATCAACATTCTCGATATTGGCTAGAAAAGGGGAGGCTGCAGCCAGATTTTTCTGTTCCCATAGAAGTGGAATGGTTATTGACTACCAATAAGAGCCTGTCCACTTTTCAGGTTATTGATTATCAAATAATTGGATAGTATAATAAATTCGTATCTCGCATTATTTAAAAACTAAAAATAAACAACTAAAAACCTATATTTTAATACTAACGAAGATTCGTGAACGACTAATTTAATTGATCAAGCGGAGAATTAAAAAACTAATTCAAGGAGGAATCAAGAAAATGTCTAATCAAAATTTGTCTGAGTTTAATATTCAGGAAGCAATAAAGGATGTCACAAATTTAATGGGCGTTGCAGCTCGTACTGCGCCAAAATCTGCAGGTAACGACTTTGTAGTAGTTAAAGCAATTTATGGGGAAGATATAATCAAATTAGCCAAAGAAATGGTTAGTTATGGTGAAGAGACGGGTAAGAAAAATTTCGACCGTGATGGCGCCAATGTTAAAAATTCCCTGGCTGTTTTATTGATAGGTATAAAAGATGCTGCCTCATTAGGCTTGAATTGTGGCGCCTGCGGGTATGACCAATGTACTGACCGAAATTCCCATAAAGGTAGTGGATTTGATGGACCTCAATGTGCTTTTAGAGTCTTAGATATGGGAATTGCTATTGGTTCAGCGGTTAAAACTGCCGGAATGATGAATGTAGATAATAGGATAATGTATCGTGCCGGAGTAGTTGCCAAAAAAATAGGTTTAATAGATGCGGATTTTGTAATGGGCATTCCTTTATCAGTAACGGGTAAAAGTATTTACTTTGACCGATAAGTCTAGTTTACTCAGGATATATTAAAAAGGCAAAAGATATTTTTTTGAGAAAAAATTGCACAGTGTTTTTATGGAGAAGTGAGAAAAGTTAGTTCTTTTTGATAAAAACGACTACTGAAAGCAATAAAAACATTAAAAAGATTTACACCGTAATATTTAAGTAAAGTTTCTAAAACAATTTATTTACCTCATATTTCAGAAATTATTTTTCAAATATAAAAAATATAAAAAGCAATTCTCAAAAGTTGGCACAGTAATTGCTTCTATTATTGGTTAGGAAATAAAAAATAAAAAGGAGGTGAATATAGATGAAAAAGAAACTGGTTATCCTAACCTTGATTGTAGCAATAACAGTGGTGTTTTTGTGTCTTGCTCAATCTATTTATGCTCAAGAAAATAAACCCTTGATGAAACAGAAGATGCTACCGTATAAAAGTGGCGAATCTAGAGAAATGATGGATAAAAGACTAAAAAATAGCCCTGATATGCAGATGGGAGAGTTTATTAAATCTTTAAATCTATCCGAAGAACAGGTAATAGAAATCAAGAGAGTTTTATTAGATTTTCAAAAAAACACCCTTGAACTTAGGAATAGTCTTCAGATAAAAGAGCTTGAAGTTAAGGCATTATTGTTACAGCCGCTTACTGAAATGACAAAAATTAAAGCAAAATATGAAGAAATTGCTGGGTTGCAGGTTGAAATCAAGGTTAAAATAATTGAAAGATATTTGGAGATTAAAGGATTGTTAACTCCTGAACAGCAAGAAAAACTACCCTTAGGCATTCCTTCCCAAATATTTGCATTAGAAAAGTGTGGTACGGGTAGAATGATGAATAGTTTTTGTTGGTAAATTTGGTAAATATTAGAGTAGATTAAAAAAAAGAGGAAAATTAATTTTCCTCTTGACAACTTATTTTTATAGTGAGGAGAAAATATAAAATGATAAAAATGAAATTAATGAAAATAAATAGAAATATTATACTTGCTACATCTTTATCCTTACTTCTTTGTTTAAGCTGGGTAGCTAGTGTAAGCGCAGAAGCCGAACAAGCTAATTCTTATTTGGCACTAGAATCTTTTAGTAATAGTATTGCAGATATAGCAGAAAAAAACGGTCCGGCAGTAGTGAATATAGATACAGTAAGAATGATAGAAACTCAAAATCCTTTTTCAAATGATCCCATATTCGGGCGTTTTTTTGGAGACCAATTTAATGAGTATACCAGGACAATTCCTCAAAAAGGCACTGGCTCCGGGTTTATTATTAACCAAGAAGGATATATCATTACCAATGAACATGTAGTCCATAATGCTGATAAGATAAAAGTTACTCTATCTGATGGGAGAGAATTTACCGGAGAAGTCATTGGTTCAGATGTAACTTCGGATATGGCTATTGTAAAGATAAAAGCAGATCATTTGCCTATGGTAGCTTTAGGTGATTCAGATACATTAAGAGTAGGAGAAATTGTAGTTGCCATTGGTAATCCTTATGGGCTTCAACAAACTGTAACCATGGGGGTAGTTAGCGCTAAGGACCGATCTATTCCTGCAGGCACAGAAGGACATGTATATAAAGATTTTATTCAAACGGATGCGGCTATAAATCCTGGGAATAGCGGTGGTCCCTTACTCAATACCAAAGGAGAAGTTGTGGGAATAAATACCGCAATTATTCCTTTTGCTCAGGGTATTGGATTTGCTATTCCTATTAATATAGCCAAGAAAAATATAGATGATCTAATTAATTTTGGCAAGGTACTAAGATCATGGCTAGGTGTATATATTCAAGAAGTGACTCCCGAAATTGCCAAACAATTTAACCAAACGGAAGCGAAAGGTGTTTTAGTAGGAGACGTAGTTAAAAATAGCCCAGCAGAAGCAGCCGGGATAAAAACAGGAGATATTATTAAGAAAGTGAATAATGAAGAGGTAAATTCTCCCGAAGAACTTCAAAATAAAATAGGAAGTATAAAAATTGGTACAGAAGCGAATATCGAAATTGGGCGAAATGGTAAAGCAATTTCCTTTATAGTAAAGATAGGTGAGATGCCTACTGTGGAAGTAGAAGGAAGTGGATCTCCTAAAGAAAAGGTATTTTCAGTACAAACCGGATTAAAAGTAGAGTCAGTTACTACGGAAATTGCCAAGGAATTGGGATTACCTTGGGCAAGAGGGCTGGTCATTACTGAAGTAGTCCCGGGAAGTTCGGCTGATGATAAGGGTTTACAGCCAAAAGACGTAGTATTAGAAGCAAACCGCACAGAAGTATCCTCTATTGAGGAATGGGAAAAAGTAATCAACAAATTAGAACCAGGAGATACACTACTGTTATTGGTTTTTCGTAATCAACATACTTA
>CAYTVM010000202.1:0-1109 GCA_964441685.1 uncultured Atribacterota bacterium
ACAAAGTGTTTCCTAGGGCCATAATAATATGGAAGAGCGAAGCCCAGGTGCTGAAAAGAACATGGCCAAGATGAGGGAACTTTGTAGAGGGTTTTAGATAAGCTACTCCAATTCCGAATAAGGCTAAAGGATTGACCAGCCACCATTCTTCAATAAAACCTAAATGAATTTCTCGATGGGGCAGATTGAGTAAAATTTCACCCAGATAAGGGATTACCGAATCACTTAATGTCGCTATACCGACAGAACCCACATAGCCGATGAGGATTAAAGTTATCAGGTTACATTTTATCTTACCCCTTTCGCATTTATAAAAATTATATATAGAGGCAGTAACCAGTGCACTTAAAAAAACATGAAGAGGGTGAAGGGTATAAAAAATATTATAAGATAATTTGTTTGGTATTCTTTGCAAGAATATTATCATGATTATTCCGGTAGCAGCTCCGAAAGCAGTAAAGGGCATATGTTCTTTTAATTCTTTAAGGATTTGTTTATACATTTCTTTCTCCATTCTTTTAAGTAAAAACATTATTAGGCGAGGAGGGCGCACAGGCAATAATTGTGTAATAAGGCTATGGTAATATGTTATACTTAATAAAATAGAGAAGTCAATAAAATTTCTCAATAATCTCTAATTTTTATTGGTAAAACTAAATAATTAAAGAAGAAAAGAGAAAAGATAGAGTGAAGACTGGATGCCATATTTCTATTGCCGGGAGAATAGATAATTCTGTTGTTTCCCTGTATCAAAATCGAGGGTTTAAGTAAATGCCGGTAGAAAGAATCTTAAATGAATTACAAAAATATAGTAAAGTGAGTTCCTGCTTTACTGACTGGAGACATATTCCGGCTAAATCTGGAATTTATGAGGAATTTCCGGAGTGGGTAGACGATAGACTGGTAAGGATTTTGAAAGATAAAGGTATTAGTAAACTTTATTCTCACCAGGCTTCTGCCTTAGAATTTATCAGGAATAGAAATAATGTAGTGGTAGTTACACCTACTGCTTCCGGAAAAACGCTTTGTTATAACCTGCCGGTATTGGATTCTATTTTAAGAGATGAAAATAGCCGGGCACTTTATCTGTTTCCCACTAAAGCTTTATC
>CAYTVM010000202.1:1209-4199 GCA_964441685.1 uncultured Atribacterota bacterium
TTTTAAGAGATGAAAATAGCCGGGCACTTTATCTGTTTCCCACTAAAGCTTTATCCCAGGACCAATTGAATGAATTATATCAATTAGTATCAGCCCTGAATGAGGGAATTAGGACTTATACCTATGATGGAGATACTCCTTCTTCTGCCCGACAGGCTATTCGTAAGAGAGGAAATATTGTGATAACCAATCCGGATATGCTTCATTTAGGGATATTGCCTCATCATACCAAATGGATGGATTTTTTTGTAAATTTGAAATATGTGGTAATCGATGAGGTTCATATTTATCGGGGAGTATTCGGAAGCCATCTGGCTAATGTGATAAGAAGGTTGAAGAGAATCTGCCGGTTCTATGGGTCGAATCCCCAGTTTATCTGCTGTTCGGCCACTATTGCTAATCCCCGGGAGCTTTCTCAGAAGATTGCAGGAGAAGAATTTGTTTTAGTCGAAAATAATGGTGCTCCTCAAGGAGAGAAGCATTTTTTATTTTATAATCCTCCGATAATTAATAAAGAGTTAGGAATCAGGAAAAGTTTAATTAAGGAAGTAGCCCGTTTTGTCGCCTATTTTTTAAATTATAATATTCAAACCATCATTTTTGCCCGGAGCCGTCTAACTACTGAAATTTTAACCAGTTATTTAAAAGATTTTTTAGTAAAAGTAGGGAAGTCCAGGGATATAATCAGAGGTTATAGGGGTGGTTATTTACCTAAACTGAGGCGTGAAATAGAAAAGGGTTTAAAAGATGGAGAGATAAAAGGAGTGGTAAGCACTAATGCCCTGGAGTTGGGGATAGATATTGGTCAGCTTGATGCCTGTTTTATGGCCGGATATCCCGGAACGATATCCAGTACCTGGCAGCAGGCCGGGAGAGCAGGGCGTCGATCTAACAGTTCGATAGCTATCTTAGTTGCTTCCAGTAACCCTTTAGACCAGTTTGTAATAAATCATCCTGATTATTTCTTTGGAGAATCACCGGAGAGTGCAGTAATCGACCCGGATAATTTGAGTATTTTAGTCAGTCATATCAGGTGTGCTTCTTTTGAATTACCTTTCGAAGAAAGAGAAGATTTTGGAACAAAAAAGCTTCGGGATGTTCTGGAGTATTTAGAGAAGGAAGGTGTACTTCATTATGTGGAAAAGAAATGGTATTGGATGAGCGAAGTCTATCCCACTGAAAAGATAAGTCTACGTAGTGCTTCAGTAGATAATTTTGTTATTATAGATACTGCTGACCAGCAAGAACAAGTTATCGGGGAAGTGGATAAGGCCAGTGTGCCTATAGTTATCTATGAAGGGGCTATTTATCTGCATGAAGGTGAACAATATGCTATTCAGAGGTTGGATTATCAGAATCAGAAGGCTTATGCCGAAAAAGTTAAAGTTAATTATTACACTGATGCTCAGACCGAAACTAATATTAAGGTTTTAGATTTGTTTGAGAAGGGTGAAGAATTAAATATACAACATGCCTACGGGGAAGTGATTATTACCACTATTTCTACCTGTTATAAAAAAATAAAATTTTATACTCACGAGAATATCGGTTTCGGAGAAATATCTTTACCGCCTGAAGAGATGCATACGACCGCTTACTGGCTTGCTTTGGCTGGCGATAGCAGAGAACGATTGAAGCGCCTGGAAAATGAAGACATATCTTTTAATTTAAGCAGCGGGCTTTTAGCCCTATCTAATGTCCTTATCAATGTTGTTCCTTTATTTGTTATGTGTGATCCACAGGATATCAGGGCAGTTTCAGAAGTGCGTTCTCCTTTTACCGGAGAACCGACTATTTATATTTACGATAATTATCCCGGGGGAGTAGGGTATAGTGAGAAAATGTTTGAACTGCGTCAGCCTTTGCTGCAGGCAGCTCAGGAATTAATTCTTGGATGTGGATGTGAAAAAGGTTGTCCCTCCTGTGTGGGGCCTATTGACGAAGTAGGTATAAAGGGAAAAGAGAGCGCTCTTTTCCTTTTAAGGGAGGCCTTGAGCTGATTATGGATGATATAAAGAAGCGACTGGAAAAGATTGCCCAGTTAAAAAAGAATATAGATAAAATTACCCAATCACCAAAAGAGAAAAGTATGCATATTGTAAATCAAGAAGTAAAAATAGAAGAAGTATTATCGGGAAAATTTATCTCTACTCCTTTTGGAGATAGTTTTGTTCGAGAAAACTACTTTTCTCAAGATTATAAATGTGGAGAAGTTGAACTTTTTAAAATTTTTCAATCTTCTGCCAAAACTATTTCCGGTTTAGCCAGGGATGACAGATTAAAAGAAATAGATATTCATAAGACCGTCTTTTTGGATACAGAGACTACCGGATTGGCCGGAGGAACAGGGACTTATATTTTTCTGGTGGGAGTAGGATATTTTAAAGGAGAACAATTTTGTGTTCGGCAATATTTTATGCGGGATTATAATGAAGAGCGGGCCTTGTTATCAGCAGTAAATGAACTGCTTTCCAATTTTGAGACACTAGTTTCGTATAATGGTAAGACTTTCGATGTTCCTTTAATTCAGAGCCGCTTTATTATGTCCGGGATGAAATTGAATTTAGAGGATTCTGGTCATTTTGATTTACTTTATCCTGCCCGACGTTTATGGAAAAGAAGATTGGAGAATTGTTCTCTATCTACAGTAGAAAGAGATATACTGGGGGTAATCAGAGAAAATGATGTTCCGGGCTATCTTGTTCCTGAAATTTATTTTAGATATCTTAAAACCAAAGATGCCCGAGCATTAAAACAGGTATTTGAACATAATTTACAGGACATCCTTTCTCTGGTAGCTCTGGTCAGTAGGATGTGTTTTCTGGTAGAAGATCCTTTGAATAATACTGAGTACGGTATGGATATTTTTAGCATAGGCAAGATGTTTGATGAAGAGAAGGAATATGAACAGAGCACCCACTATTATGCTGAAGCCTTAAAACACAATTTAACAGAAGAAGAGGTTTTAGAGATATTAAGATTGGCTTCTT
>CAYTVM010000203.1:0-4155 GCA_964441685.1 uncultured Atribacterota bacterium
CTCCCCTACCTCTTATTAATCCACCCTTATGGATTATAATAATAAATCCTGGTTTCGAAATACCCACTAAATGGGCTTATGATAATCTTGATTTTGACCAGATTAAAAAAGAGAAGAACAATACTAAAGCTATGCTTAAAGCCTTAAAAGAAATGAAGCTTCACGAAATTGCAAAAAACCTGTTTAATTCCTTTGAAGGATTAATCATTAAAAAATATCCGGAAATTGGAAAAATTAAAGACAAATTAATACAGGAAGGCGCTTTGGGTGCCCTTATGTCCGGTAGTGGTCCCACTGTTTTTGGAATAGCTAAAAACAAAGAACAAGCTTTAAAAGTTTATAAAAAATTAAAATCAGAATATAAATCAATCTGGGTAGTGCATACTGTTTAAATAGCATATAGTAGTAATTGACCAATTTACCTATTTACCAATTGCCCAATTAAAAATATAAGTTGCGAGTTGCTAGTTACGAGCTTCAAGCCTTTGAAAAAGAAGTAGAGGCGAATGGCATACGCCCTCAATAATTTAAATAAATCTTAGGTCAGGCGAGATACCTGTGCTACTAATGACTAATAAAAAATGGGAGAAATTATGCGAATCGGTTTTGGATATGATGTCCATCCTTTAATTTTAGGAAGGAGATTAATTTTAGGAGGAGAAATTATTCCCTACCGAAGAGGTCTAGATGGACATTCAGATGCTGATGTATTAATTCACTCCCTGATAGATGCTTTATTAGGGGCAGCAGGAGAGGGAGATATCGGCCAGCATTTCCCGGATAATGATGAGCAATATAAAAATATTTCCAGTCTAGTTTTATTGGAAAACACTTATGAAAAATTAAAAAGAAAAAAATTTACCATAAACAATATAGATGTTTCTATAGTATTAGAAGAACCACAACTTGCACCTTTTATTACGAACATGAAAAATAATATAGCCCAAGTTTTAAAAATATCATCCGGAAAGGTAAATATTAAAGCTAAAACTAATGAGAAGATGGGTTTTATTGGGAGAAAAGAAGGCATTGCATCCTATTGTGTGGTTAGTCTCAGTGATTACACAGACTAAATTCGTATCTCGTATCTCGTGAATCGTATCTCGTGAAGAAAACAGAAGTCAGGAACCAGAATCTAAAAAACAGAATTAATAAGATCATATAGAGTTTGGTATTTGGTGTATAAGTTCATTATGCAATACGATATACAATATACGATATACGAGTAAAAAAAAAGGGGGATAATATTAGTAATTATGAAAAAGGAAAAAAAAGCAAGAGATGAGAAAACGAAAAAAGCAGAAAAGATAAACGAAAAAGAGGAACAGAAAGAGGAGAAAGAAGAGACAAAGGAAAAAATTAAGGAAGAAAAAAAACAAGAAGAAGGCTTTAAAGAACCTGATTTGCCTGTTCTTTTTGTCTGGTTTATAAGCATGTTGAGCGGAAAAGCCTGGGAATATTTGGGTCTCATTATGAATCCTGAAACCAAAGAAATCAATAAGGATTTTAAAAAAGCTAAGATTACTATAGATAGTATTACATTTTTATATGATCAGATTAAAAATGATTTAAACCCGGAAGATTTTAAGCGGATCGATAATTTATTGGCAAATTTAAGAATGAATTATGTGGAGAAATTGAAAGAATCATAAAATAATTCTAGTTGCTTTATTTTCCAATGAGATAATTCCAATGTTTAGGACAGGTGTATCGCTTGTCTATAAAGGAATATTAGCAAGAAGAAAGCGGGGAGGATGTATGAATAATGAAAAAATATTTTTATAAAACCGGTTTGAATTTATTGATCCTATTTTTAATTTTAATTTTAGGCAGTGCAATAATTTATGCTCAGGATTATCAGACCTATTATAAGAATGGATATGAATATTTTCTTCAAGGAAAATATGAAATGGCTGAGCAAGATTATAAAAAAGCAATAGAACTAAGCCCTGATTTTGAGAATGCCCATTACTGGCTGGGAAAAGTGTATACACAGACTGGTGTTTACGACCAGGCAATAGAACAATGGAAAGAAGTTTTAAGAATAAACCCCGGAAATCAATATGCCTTTCGGAATTTATTAGATAGTTTTAAAAGCACCTCTCGAGTTCAATCAAATGGGGCGAATGCTTATTTAGAAGAGGGAATTAAAATAATTGGAAATCCGGAAGAATATCTTTTTAAGGGAGATGCTCCTTCTGTAAGCAATTTATTAAGTGCCATCCCTTATTTTAAAAGAGCAGCCAGTATAGAACCGAATTTATTGGATTCTTTTTACTGGTTGGGTGAAACTTATCGAGTTTTAGGAGAGAAAAGCACCTGGCAGTTTAGCAATTTAGCTATAGCAAATTATAAAATAGTTCTCGATAAAGAAGAAACTACTAATTCAGCCTCCCTTAACCATACCTCATCATATTGGCATTCTTATGTGCAATTAGCCAAGATTTATAGCTCTTTAGGATTGAAAGATAAAGAAGAAAAATTATGGCTTCAGTTGGAGAAAACAAAATCACTCCCCTATAAACAGGCTTTAGAAAGAAAAGGATATTTTGATTTTGGCTATCCTTCACGAATAGAAATTAACTTTAAAGATGGAGATAAGATAGAGAAATGGAGTTATCCAGAAAAGGATATTATTTTTACAGTAATAAATGGAGAAGTAGAAGACGAGAAAGAGGAAATACCCGAGCAGAGCGAGATAGAAATAAAAGCTGAAGAAACTATACCGGAAGAGAATAATTAGTATATAGTAGGGAATAGTATTTAGTATATAGTATGTAGTATTTAGAAAAGAAAGGCAGAATGAGAATTAAAATTTAGAAGTAGGGGCACGATGCTAAATTCGTATCACCCATTTAGTATCTCATAAAAAGATAGGAATTAGGAATCAAATTTCTGGATTCTATTTTATTTACTAAATATTATATACTAACGACTATATACTAAACCAGGGAGGAAGAATAATTTTTAAGGAAAAAGCAAGCATAAAATGTTTAGGAATAATGGGCGGAGTATTTGATCCCATACATTACGGACATTTGTTTACTGCTGAAGAAGCAAGGGTTGAATTTAAATTAGATAAAGTAATATTTGTGCCCTGCCGTCAGCCTGCTCACAAAAGAGAAAATAATATTTCTGACCCCGAACATAGATATTTAATGACAGTTCTGGCTACTCGCAATAACCAATTTTTTGAAGTATCCAAAATTGAACTCAATAGGCCGGGACCTTCTTATTCAATAGATACTGTTAAAGAATTTTTAAAAAAGTATAACCAGAGAGTTAAAATATTTTTTATTTCCGGAGCTGATGCTTTTTTAGAGATAGACTCTTGGTATAAAAGTGAAGAACTACTTAAGATTTGCCAGTTTGTGGCTGCAACCCGACCAGGGTACGATTTAAATAAATTAGACCAAAAATTTAAAAAAATTATAAAAATAATGGAAATTCCTGCTTTGTATATATCTTCTACTGATATTAGGAAGAGGATTAAAGAAGGTAGGAATATTAAATACTTGGTTCCTTATGAAGTAGAAAAATATATCTTCGAAAAAGGATTATATTTTGAAAGGTAAGCTTTAATGCCAGGTATTAAAGTTTAACTTTTGGCAAATTTAATGTGAGAATTTTCTTTTGGGTAGTAGATTGGAGACAGGCGTGGACATCAACATAATAAAATTAAGATTAAAAGAGGTAATGAGCGAAGAGAGATTAGAACACTCGGTTAATACTTCTAAAGTTGCTCGCAGGTTAGCTATAAAGTATAATTATAATGCAGATAAAGCAGAAATTGCCGGACTGTTGCATGATTGCGCTAAAGATTTAGATTATGACGTTTTAAAAAAAATGGTTCTAGAATATGACATAAAGGTGGATAAAATTATTCAAAGAATTCCAAAGCTATTACATCCTTTAGTAGGAGCCACTATAGCAGAAAAGGAATTCAATATTCAAGATCCTGTTATTTTAAAAGCAATAAAAGCACACAGTACCGGTGCAGCTCAAATGTCCCTTTTAGACAAGATAATTTACTTAAGTGATAAGATTGAACCTTTAAGGGATATGGCGGGAGTGGAAGAAGCAAGAGAAATGGCAGAAAAAGATTTAAATAGAGCAGTATTAATGGTTTTAGATAGAGGGTTAATCTATCTGATT
>CAYTVM010000204.1:0-4148 GCA_964441685.1 uncultured Atribacterota bacterium
TTACTGCCTTTGTGGCAGCTCCTTTTAGTTCCTTAAATCCTCTTTTAGCTGCCGGATGGTTTGCCGGTATTGCGGAAGCCCTGATCAGACGTCCCCGGGTAGAAGATTTCGAACAGCTGGGGAATATAACTACCCTTAAAGACTTTTTTTATAATCGGGTTACTAAAATTTTACTGGTAGTGGCCTTTGCTAATCTGGGAAGTATGGCAGGAACATTTATCGGCGGAGCAAAAGTAATTCAACTCTTTATTGATACTATCAATTCTTAAAATTCCAATCATCTTTCGACTGTAAACCAATAAGGAACAGGGGACGGAGTTCTGTTCCCATTTATCCTCTCTAATGAATTGACTATAGATGGTTTAAAACAAGAAATTTTTAACTTGTTTTAGAATTCAAAAAAAGATTAAGAATGTTTCAGAAAGGAGGAAGGGGGTGGAGCCACCACAACACCACTAAAATATTTTTTAGACAAATTATTTAAATTTAGTCAATATAAAACATCTTTGTATAGAGAAAATCGTTTGATAGGAAGCAGTGTTTACGATCTACAATTTAGAAAAAAGCAACATGCTATTTCATCAAAAGAAGTTTTTATTTCACATAGGTACTTTTACATATTAAGCAAATCAACACAGGGAAATCTATACAAATCTATAAAATAATAACAAAGCGTAAAAAGCGAAATGGAGGGGTCTTGACTAAATTTAAAAATTAGTATATTATTTAAAAAATGATTAATATAATACTTAATTTAAGTAATATAATAAGTACTTTTCGAAAAATATACCAGACTACATAATTCCGCAAATGTCTTTAGTAAACATCAAAAAACAGAGGGAAGGGGGGATGCAAATTTCTCAAACATAAACCTGGCTAACACGATTATTACGATACATAAAATTTAGTTCTTGCTTAGGGTACAAGTATTAAAAATTTTATTTTTTTAAAGGAGATTTTTATTATGAAAAAATATACTATCATTTTATTAACCATTGTATTCTTCGTTGTATTAGGGTTCTCGGGTTTTGCCGCAGATAAGCCTAAAATTGGTTTATCATTTTCTGATTTTACTCTTGAAAGATGGGTGAGAGAAGCAGAAGAAATGACTAAGCTAGCGAATAATGCTGGTGCCGAGGTTATTGTCCAAGAAGCCAATCATGATCCGAAGATTCAGAATGACCAGATTGAGAATATGGTTCTTCAAGGGGTAGATGTTATTATTATTGTTGCAGAGGACGGTGCAGCGGCAGCAACAGCAGTAGACGCAGCATCACAAGCAGGAGTTAAATGCATAGCCTATGATAGATTAATTAAATCACCGAATGCTTCAGTTTATATTTCATTTGATAATGTTGAGGTTGGGCGAGCTGAAGCAAGAGGAGTAATAGCGGTGAAGGATAGGGGAAAATTTGCACTTCTTGGTGGAAGCCCAACGGACAATAATGCTACACTAGTTAGAAAGGGACAGATGGAAGTTCTTAAACCTTACATTGATAGTGGTCAAATCGAGGTTGTTGCTGATCAGTGGGTACCGAATTGGGATACGACTGAAGCACTGAAGATTATGGAAAATATGCTTACTGCCACAAATAATCAGATTGATGCGGTAGTCGCTTCCAATGATTCAACAGCACTTGGTGCAATCGAAGCTTTGAGGGCTCAAGGTCTGGCTGGAAAGGTCCCAATCTCCGCACAAGACGCTACAGCAGCCGGTTGTAATGCTGTAGCTAAGGGAGATCTTACAGTCACGGTATACAAAGATATTAGACTACTTGTTCCATTGTCCATTGAGATCGCTGTCAAGTTAGCAAAAGGTGAAGCGGTGGAAGGATTACAAGATTTCTCACTAGCCGAACTTACCGGAGATGCAAACCTAAAGGGATCCGTGCCTTGTAAGTTCCTGGAAGTTGTAGGGGCAACCAAAGACAACCTCTATGATGTCATTGTGAAGAGTGGTTATCAATCATACGATGATGTTTATAAAGGAGTGCCCGAAGGAGATAGACCACCAAAAATCTAATGACGAAGAAAGTGCATCACAGATTTTTACTATCTGTGGTGCACTTTCTTTCATAAGTGAATACAAAAAAAGTCATCCCTTTATGGGGGGTAATCCTATTTTGAAAGATGAAACCATTTTACAAATTGAGAATGTAACAAAAGACTTTCCAGGTATCAGAGCACTATCCAATGTTTCATTTAAAGTAAAAAAAGGGGATATTCATGGTTTGTGCGGAGAAAATGGTGCCGGGAAATCTACTTTAGTGAAGATTTTGGCTGGAGTTTATCCTCATAATACCTACCAGGGGACAATTTATTTTAATGAAAAAGAGCTAAAGTTAACTTCTTCTTCGATTGAAGAGGCAATAAGGGAAGGAATTGCCACCGTTTATCAGGAACCTGTTCTTGTTCCTCAAATGACAGTAGGGGAAAATATTTTTCTGGGAAGAGAACCGGAAGATAAAGGTATTATCAATTGGAGTAAATTATTTTCTGACACGAAAGAAATTCTTACAAAATATAAATTAAATATTCCTTTTTTTGCAAAATTATCCACGCTGAGCGTTGGACAGCAACAGATGGTTGAAATTGCTAAAGCTCTATCACAGGAGATTAAGCTTCTAATTTTGGACGAGCCCACTTCTGCCCTTACCGAGGCTGAAGTTAATTATTTAATGGAAATACTCAAGAACCTGAAAGAGAATGGAGTGACCTGTATCTATATTTCTCACAGGCTGGAGGAATTTTTTAGAATCGCGGATAATATTACCGTTCTTAGAGATGGTCTGGTCGTTGATACAGTAAGAACAGCGGATACCACCGAAGAGAAGGTTATTACCATGATGGTAGGACGCGAAATGAAAAAAAGGTTTCCTGTCAGACATTCCAGGCCCGGGGAAAAGATTTTGGAAGTGAAGAACTTATCGGTATCAGCTCAGAGTAAAACGATAATCAAAAAGGTTTCATTCGATTTAAGAAAAGGGGAAATATTGGGGATAGCCGGACTTATGGGTTCCGGAAAAACCGAGCTTGTTACTGCACTATTTGGAGAGTATGGGCATCAGATTGCCGGAGAAATATTTTTGGAAGGAAAACCGATTAAGATTCGATCAGCAGAGGATGCGATTAATTATGGAATAAGCCTTGTTCCGGAAGATAGGAAAAAGATGGGGCTAGTATTAATTCAGGAAGTATTTAAAAATATCTCGTTGCCAAACCTTGAAAAATTCTCTAACACATGGAGTATTGATCAGTTTAAAGAATTACAGGAGTGTAAAAAATATGCTGACGATCTTAGTATTAAGACTCCTTCTCTTTTCACCATTACAGAATCTTTAAGCGGAGGTAATCAACAGAAGGTAGTTATAGCAAAGTGGTTAATGTCAAAACCGAAAATTCTTATTCTCGATGATCCGACCAGAGGGATTGATGTAGGGACTAAATATGAGATATATAACCTCATAAACAAACTTGCTGAAAATGGTGTAGGTATCATTATGATTTCTTCTGAGTTAGAAGAAGTACTGGGAATGAGTGACCGGATCGCGATTATGCGCGAAGGAGAATGCGCTGGAACCTTAAACCGTAAAGATGCTACACAAGAAAGGATAATGGCTTTGGCTACAAATCTTAAAAGAAATGATAGGTATAATCAATGAAACAATTAAATTTTATTCGTAAGATTAAGGAAATTAAGATTGACGTTAGGGCTTATACGCTGATATTTGCCCTTATTGCTATCTGGTTACTTTTTGGTTCTTTAACTGGCGGGGTCTTCCTTTCCTCAAGAAATTTTTCAAACCTTCTAAGGCAAATGACGATCATATCGTTCCTTGCTATAGGGATGACTCCGGTAATTATCACGGGTAATATCGATCTTTCTGTGGGATCGATGACTGGCTTTATAAGTGTAATAGCTGCTTATCTACAGGCAATCTTACTTCCCACATTTCTCCCTGTACTATTTCCAACTCTTTCTATTGGATGGTTAGGTATACTGAGCACAATTATAACCATCATTATATGTCTTTTGCTGGGCCTATTAATTGGAATGGGTCAGGGCTATATTATTGCTTATGGAGGAGTACCAGCCTTTATTGTAACCTTGGGAGGAATGCTTATTCTTCGAGGAGGAATCCTTGGTG
>CAYTVM010000205.1:0-4144 GCA_964441685.1 uncultured Atribacterota bacterium
AAAACTATAGGCAGGCAATTTAATTTTAAAAGAAATTTCGCGTTCTTTTACAAACTGAAACAAGCATTAACATTACCGGGACTTCGATTAAAACACCTACTACTGTTGCTAAGGCAGCACCCGAAGATATACCAAAAACCATTATAGCAGTTGCTATGGCTACTTCGAAATGATTACTTGCTCCTATTAGCGCAGAGGGAGCAGCATCTTCATAATTAAGTTTCAATAGTTTTGCTAATCCATAGGTGAGGAAAAAAATAAGGTTGGTTTGAATAAAAAGTGGAATAGCTATCCAAAGTATAGTTAAAGGTTTGGTTAAAATGATCTCACCTTTAAAGGAAAAAAGTAAGATTAGAGTAAATAATAGAGCAACGATAGATACTGGGGTGAGCAGATGTAAAAAATTCTCTTTAAACCATTTTTCACCTTTCGCTTTCATTATCCATTTTCTGGAAAAATACCCTGCCACCAATGGTAAGGCAACATAAATGCTGATAGAAAGTAGTAGTGCTTGCCAGGGAACTGGTAATTTTCCTACACCAAGTAAGAATCCACCAAGCGGTCCATAAAGAAAAAGCATCGTTAGAGAATTTATGGCTACCATCACCAGTGTATGTCCATCGTTACCTTTTGCCAAGAAACCCCAGACCAAGACCATTGCTGTACAGGGGGCAATGCCTAACAAAATATTTCCGGCAAGAAAACTTCTCCACAGAGGAATTTCGAGCAATTTCATCCCATTGTTTATCACCACAGTTCCAGCTCCATGAATTGTGCCTACTGCCCAATCTGCTCCAGGTGGCAGTTTTACTAAATCCATTGCCTCACTCCCAATAAAATTTTTAAAAAGAAAACCTAAAAAAAAGATAGATATAGCATACATAGTAAAAGGTTTTATTGCCCAGTTAGCGAATAAAGTCAATCCAACCGGCTTAATAGATTTTCCCGCTTTTAACACTTCCCCGAAGTCAATCTTTACCATGATCGGATACATCATAAAAAATAGACAGATTGCAATCGGAATAGAAACTACAGGTGCCTCACCAATATAAATGGCTAATCCGTCAAGATATTTAGCAACTCCGGGAATAAGCTTACCAAAAATAATTCCAATAACAATACATAATAAGACCCATACCGTTAGATATTTTTCAAAAACATTTAGGCCTCCTTTTTTTTCTTTAACCATAGGTTGCCTCCTTTCAAATATTCCAAATTAAATACATTCCGCCTAAAATTATTAGAACGCCACATATTTTTTTAACTATTCTCACCCCCTGAGAACTCTCGTTCCAGTTGAGATAATTTTGAATAATTTCAGTAAAAGTTCCGGCAAAAATTATAACCGAACAATGACCAATACCATAAAAAAGCAGGAGTAAAACTCCATAGTAAAGTCGTGTTGTTGATACTGTAAATACAATACCCAACATCGGTGCCATATAGGCAAAAGTACAGGGACCAAGCGCAATACCAAAAATAAATCCTAATCCAAAAGCAGCCAATAATCCTTTTTTCCGGAAGGCTGGTTGATTGGTTTTCCCTAGAAAAGGCAATTGAATAATTTCTAAAAGATGAAGGCCAATAATGAAAAAAATGACTGCCACTATATAATTACCATAAGAACCGATATCACCAAGCATGCGACCTAAAAGTCCGGTAATAAGTCCGATAACGGTAATTGTTGCTAAAATACCCAGAGAAAAAGAGGTTGCCAGCCAGAAAGCTCTTTTAGTCGACATCTTACCTTGCTCTCCGATAAAGGCCACAATTAAAGGAATGCTGGCTAAATGACAGGGGCTTAATAATATGCTTAACATTCCCCATAAGAGAGAAGCGGTTAAAGCGATCATAAGGTTTGATTGCATTGAATTAGAAAGCCATTCAAAAATGGTCAGTATCATTATTTGACTCCTTGTTTTTCAAGAACTTTAATTAATTCATCTTTGGCAAGAAATCCAAGATGCCTAAAATATTCATTTCCATCTTTATCAAGAAAGATCTGAGTCGGGATTGCCCGAATACTAAATTCCTTAATATAAGGTTTGCCTTCTGCGGTCTTCACATCGTGAAAAACTACTTTTACCTGTCCCCTGTATTCTTCTTCAATTTCTTTCATAATTGGCTGCATCTTATCGCAAGGGATACAACCAACCGATCCAAGCTCTACAAAGGTTACTTTAATTTCATCGTTCGTTGTATTTTCTTGAGTTAAAGTAGTTTCAGTGTTATTAGATACCTTTTTAAAACCAAAGACGATAGCTAAAAGTACTAAAAAAATTATGACATAAATATATTTTTTTTTATTTTGCATTAATTTATCTCCACCTTATTTTATTTTCATTTCCTTATCTTTTTAGTAGTTAAATTCTGTTTTTCTTAAGTCTATTTAATTTATATAATCGATATTCACTTTTTCCCATTCCCACAAAGACAGGAGTCCATGCTTCTTTTTATGTTATTTAATATTAAAAAAAGAAGACTTTTTAATACAAGTACATACATCTGGCTCTTCTACAACTTCTTCCTTCTCTTTCTTTGGAATTCTTTTCTTTTCACTTGCCAAAAGGTAGCTAGTATATTGAAACATTAGGGTTTGTTGGTTGGAGACAAGACCCGGGTATATCCTCTTAACAACTAAGTTATTATCTAAAAAGATAGCAGTAGGCAAAACATCAATGTTGTATAGTTCGCTCACTTTTTTCTGATTATCTAATATGACAGGGAAGGGTATTTTATTATCTTGTAAATATACCTTCATCAATTCAAGATCTTTTTCTTGTGTATTTACCAGAAATACTTCATATTTTTCCTGAATAATATAGTCTTCAAAATATTCTACTAATTTATTGATCCCTGTAAGCGAATCGTCATTATCCTGGGAATAAAAGTAAAGGATAAGAAGTTTCTGTTTTTCTCTTTGATCTTCTAGATTAAAATAATCTCCTTCTATTGTTTTAAGACTAAAAGTAGGTGCAGGGAAATATTTTTTTAAAGTTGAGGGAAAAGCAACTGAAGAAAAAGCGATTAAAAAGATAATTAACAGTACCGTAGTTAAATAAGATTTTTTATTATTTCCGAAGCGAATCATAATTTTTTGTTTCCTTTCATTGGTAATATATTTTTTTACGAAACAAGAACATTAGAAACTTTTATTATTAATTGATAACCCTTTTTGATGATTTTTAATAACCTCCTTGTCTATACAACAGTTATATTCTATTTGGAGAGTCGTATGATTAATTCCGAATTTATTAGATAATATAGAATTTATATCACTCCGTATTGTTTCAACCTTGCTTAAATTTATATCTTGTTTAATATCTACATGGCTTTCGAAAAGAAATTCCTTGTCATTTGTTTGCCATATATGAACATGGTGTAAATTGTCTACTTCGGGAATTTTTTCTATTAGTTCTTTAATCTCTAAAATATTGATCTGAGCGGGTGTCTTTTCCATTAATATATCTGTACTCTTTTTTAAAATATCAAATCCCTCTTTTAGGACATATGCGCCGATAATAAAAGTTAAAATAGGATCGATTATGCTTATATTAAAATAATATATTAATATTCCACCAATAATTACCCCCAAAGAAGAAAGGGAATCTGAGAATAGATGTATATAAGCAGATCTAATATTCATATTATCTTTTGAGCCAGGCTTTAATAGGAATACCGAAATTGTATTTGCAACCAGTCCAACAAAAGCAACAGAGATCATGATTTTACTATCTATATTCTGAGGATGTTGTATCCTTAAGTAAGCTTCTTTAAATAGGAAAAAAGAAATGATGATCAGAAAAGAAGAATTAAATAAAGCAGCTAATATTTCTGCTCTTTTATAACCAAAAGTATTTTTTAAAGTATTTTCTCTTTTGCTTAATTTTAAGGCAATAAAACTTAAAATTACAGATATCCCATCACTAAAATTATGAAGCGAATCTGATAAAAGAGAAAGACTTCCAGATAATAAACCACCTATTAACTCTACCAAAGTAATGATAAAATTTAATACAATTATAATGATTAATTTTTTTTCTTTAAAATAATTATGGATATGATCAGAGCTCATCATATCTCCTTTATATTTTTTATTTAGTTTTCTCTTCAATCCACTGAGTAACTTCTTGTTTGTTAGGTA
>CAYTVM010000206.1:0-4143 GCA_964441685.1 uncultured Atribacterota bacterium
GGAGTATATTGAAAAAATTGATAAGTTGGGCGGTTCTCCTCAAGCTATTGAAAAAGGATTTATTCAGCAGGAGATTCAGAATAGTGCTTATCGATACCAGAAGGATATCGAAGAGGGTAAAAGGATAGTAGTAGGTGTTAATAAGTTTAAGATAAAAGAAGGTTTACCCAAAGGTCTATTAAAAGTTAATCCGGAGGTTGGTCGTCGACAAGTTGAAGAGCTTAAAAAGTTAAAAGAGGAAAGAAACAACCATAAAGTAAAAGAAAGTTTAAAATCATTAGAGAAAGCCGCTAAAACCGATGCCAATTTAATTCCTTTTATCTTAGATTGCGTAAAATCTTATGCCACATTGGGTGAAATTTGTGATGTATTAAGAAATATTTTTGGCGAATATAAAGAGTCTGTAAAGCTTTAAAAAGCGGAGGAATGAACAATGGAAGATAAAAAAATTAGAGTATTAATAGCTAAACCTGGTCTTGATGGTCATGACCGAGGGGCAAAAGTTGTAGCAAGAGCTTTGAGGGATGCTGGAATGGAAGTAATTTATACGGGATTACGGCAGACTCCCGAACAAATTACAGAAACTGCTATCCAGGAAGATGTAGATGTTATTGGATTGAGTATTTTATCAGGAGCTCATACCCATCTCTTTCCCAAAATAATGAAAATTTTACAAGAGAATGATGTTAAAGATATTATTGTTATTGGGGGAGGGGTAATCCCCGAAGAAGATATTCCCGAATTAAAAAAAATAGGTATAGCAGAAATATTCACCCCAGGGACTGATACTCGTGACATAGTTAATTTTATTAAGGAAAAAGTAAAATAATTAATAGCATAGAGCGTATAGCGTTTAGTGTATAGGGTAGAGGTTTGATTTATCGAAATTTGCGTGCGCCGCTAAAAAAAATTACCAAAATGACTCAGGGCAGATCAATTCGCCCCTATACTGTACACTTAAGCTATAAGTAAATAGTTGCGATATGCAATAGGAAAAGGTGTATTCGATGGAAATTATAGAAAAAATAATTAATGGTGATCGTAGGGCAGCTGCCAAGTTAATAACTTTAGTAGAAAATAACTTTAGCCAAGCTCAGGTGATTTTGAAAAAGCTCTATAATTATACTGGGAAAGCTTTGGTAATAGGGATAACCGGTCCTCCCGGTTCAGGCAAGAGTACTATTACCGATAAACTTACCAAAATAATAAGAAAAAGCGGCAAGAAAGTAGGCATTATTGCCATAGATCCCACTAGTCCATTTACAGGAGGAGCCTTGTTGGGCGATAGAATTCGTATGCAGGATTTAAGTTTAGACAAAGGTGTTTTTATAAGAAGCATGAGCACCCGAGGACATCTGGGAGGACTTTCTCAGGCTACCCAGGCAACGGTTAAAATATTAGATGCTTTAGGTAAAGATATAATATTTATTGAAACAGTGGGTGTGGGTCAATCAGAAGTAGATATAGTTAAAGTAGCAGATACAGTTGTACTGATAAGTATGCCAGGAATGGGAGACGATGTCCAGATTATTAAAGCAGGAATAATGGAAATCGGAGATATTTTTGTAGTTAACAAGTCTGACAAAGAAGGCTGTGAACGTTTAGTTACCGAGATAGAAATGATGTTAGATTTAAACCAAAATAATAGATGGCGCCCTCCGGTTTTAAAGACTATAGCTAAAGACAATGTTGGTATGAAAAAACTTTTAGAAGAGATTAATCAACATATTAAATCTCTAAAAGAAAGTGGGGAATTAGAACAAAGACGTCGGGAAAGTGCCAAGAAAGAGTTATTTGACCTTATTCAGAAACAATGGAAAGAAATGCTTTCAACTTTTATTGATAACGGATTTTTAGATAAGATAGTAACTAAAATAGTAAATCGGGAAGAAGATCCCTATACTGCTGTAGAGAAATTGTCAAGTATACTAGTACATTCTTATACACAGGGAGGTATAAAAAATGATAGAAAAGATTGATCATATTGGAATTGCGGTAAGAAGTATCGAAAAAGCCAGTGAGCTTTTTAGCAATTTATTGGGATTGAAAGTTACTGGTGAAGAGAGGGTAGAAGGACAGAAAGTTAAAGTTGCTTTTTTACCTTTAGGAGATAGCGAATTAGAACTATTAGAGTCCACTGAGCCTGAGAGTCCAATTGCTAGATTTATTGAGAAGAAAGGTGAAGGGATTCACCATATTGCCTTTAGAGTTGATAATATCGAGAAAACATTAGAAAAATTGAAAAAGGAAGGAATTAGATTGATTGACGAAAAGCCGAGGTATGGCGCAGGTGGAGTCAAGATAGCCTTCTTACATCCTAAGGATACAAATGGCATTCTTATTGAACTGAGCGAAAGAAATGAATAAAAATAACAGAAGTTAGTGGTCGGAATCCAGAAGCCAGCAAGTGTATTAAAAATTCTTCTGACTCCTAACCCCTGGATTCTGGATACTTGATTACTTTAAAAAAGATCAGAGAAAGGTGGTAAGATAAATTAATGAAATTATCAATTGATGAATTAATGAAAAATTTAAGAGAAAGAGAGGAAAAAGTAAAAGCAGGCGGAGGAGAGAAGAGGATACAAGCTCAACATGAAAAGGGCAAACTTACTGCTCGGGAAAGAATTTCTCTTCTTCTAGATAAAGACAGCTTTATAGAGCTTGACCTTTTAGTTGAGCACAGGTGTAGTAATTTTGGTATGGATAAAGTTGAGGCACCAGGAGAGGGAGTTGTAACTGGTTATGGAACTATTAATGGAAGACTGATTTATGTTTTTGCTCAGGATTTTACCGTTATTGGAGGTTCACTGGGAGAAATGCACGCCAAGAAGATATGTAAGGTAATGGATATGGCTATGAAGATGGGTGCGCCGTGTATTGGAATAAATGATTCTGGAGGAGCACGTATTCAAGAGGGAGTAGATTCCTTGAGTGGTTATGGTCAACTATTTTATCGTAATACTATTGCATCGGGAGTAATCCCTCAGATATCAATAATTGTAGGTCCAGCTGCCGGTGGAGCAGTTTATTCTCCTGCTATAATGGATTTCGTATTTATGGTAAAAAAGGTAGGTATAATGCATATTACCGGACCAGATGTTATACGGGCAGTTACTGGAGAAATAGTTACTTCAGAGAAATTAGGTGGGGCCATGACTCATAATAGAAAGAGTGGTGTAGCGCATTTTGCAGCAGAGAATGAAGAGGAAGTTTACCAGATGGTAAGAAAGATGATGGGTTACCTGCCCTCTAATAATATGGAAACCCCTCCATCTATAGAATGCAAGGATGATCCTAACCGAATGGAAGAAGCTCTTTTAAACATCGTACCTACCGACCCCAATAAACCTTATGAGATGAAAGACGTAATAAAATATATTGTAGATGAAGGAGATTTCTTTGAGTCCCAACCTTATTTTGCAACCAATATGCTTACTGGGTTTGCCAGATTAAATGGTCAATCCATAGGTATAATCGCTAATCAACCAAAGGTTTTGGCAGGTTGTTTAGATATTAACGCTTCTGATAAAGCTGCTCGTTTTATCAGATTTTGTGATGCTTTTAATATTCCCATTCTAACCTTGGTAGATGTTCCGGGATTTTTACCAGGGACTGCTCAGGAATATGGGGGGATTATCCGACATGGGGCAAAATTACTTTATGCTTATTCCGAAGCAACTGTTCCAAAAATTACTTTGATTGTTCGTAAATCTTATGGAGGAGCTTATCTGGCAATGTGTAGTAGAGATCTAGGAGCAGACCAGGTCATTGCCTGGCCTACGGCGGAAATTGCCGTAATGGGTTCTCAAGGAGCAGCAAATATTATCTTTAGAAAAGAAATAGCTAAAGCAGATGATTCTGAAAAAGTACGCCAAGAGAAGATTGATGAATTTCAACTAAAATTTTCTAATCCTTATGAAGCGGCTAAACGAGGTTATGTGGATCTAGTCATTGACCCGCGGGAAACCAGGCCTCGTCTTGTAACCACTTTTGAGATGTTATCTACCAAGAGGGAAAGTAGACCGGCAAAGAAACACGGTAATTTCCCGGTATAAATAGTATTTAGTGAATAGTCGTTAGTATTTAGTTGGGGGATAGATTCCTGTTCTATTATTAACCAAATACTATTCACTAACGACTAAC
>CAYTVM010000207.1:0-4131 GCA_964441685.1 uncultured Atribacterota bacterium
CCCTCTGCTGGTGACCGGCAGTATAAGGGTCTTTGGCCTCTACTATCTTGGACATGGTCTCAATGGTTGCATCCATGATTTTTATTAGTCTTCCTTCTGCCTGCTTGCGTTCAGTGATGTCCGCTAAGGAAGCGATGCTCTTTTTAGTATTGGGAATTATTCCTATTTTTATAAATATATCTTTTATGCTACCTTTTTTGTCTCTCAACCGAAATTCATACTCTGTTGGGGGATTTTCTCCAGCCTTTCTTCTGCTAATATGGTACTTTTTTACCTTTTCCAAATCTTCCGGAACAACAATATCTGCCCATTTCATTTTATTTTCAATTTCCTCTTTAGAATATCCGCTTAGTTTTACGAATTGAGCGTTTGCCACAGAGATAGTCATATCTTCCTCAATGATCGCAGTTGCAGTACCGGTATTTTCAAATACAGTGCGGTATCTTTCTTCTGCTTCTTTAAGGGCTTCTACAGATTGTTTGCGTGCAGTGACATCATCATAAACAGATACGATTTCACCAGAGGGCAGTTTGTAGACATAGTTCTCTCTCCAGCCGGAGATCCTTTGGTCTTGATATAAGGAGACAGGGTGGAATTGGGGCTTACCGGTTTGATATACCTCTTGAAAGACCTGAAAAAGGCCAAAATCTTTTATTCCCGGGAATACTTCAAGGATACTTTTACCGACAATATTTTCTTTTTTTACTTTCTCAATCCTCTCTCCGGCTCGGTTAAAGTCTTTGATGATAAAATCTTGACCATTATCTTTAGCCTCATAGATTCCCACGCCGCTACTCATATGGTTAAACAATTCCCTAAATCTGTTCTCGTTTTCCTGTATGGCTTCTATGGCCCGTTTGCGTTCGGTGATATCCCTGCCTAAGGCAACCGAACCTATTATTTTACCTTGTGGGTTTTTAATATTGTGAGAATTCCAGGAGATAAATTTTACTTCACCGTCTTTACAAGATACTTGAGTTTCATAATCTTCAGCCACTTCTCCTTTTTCGATGATTGCATTGACTTTGGTGGTCATTTTTTTTCGGTATTGTTCATCCGGATAGAGCCATTCCCATATCTTATCATGACCAATGACTTCGGTAGCCGAATACCCGCTCATCTTTTCGGCCGCTTCGTTCCATAGAATAACATTGGCCTTTTTATCCAGTACATTGATCCAAAGATTGACATTATGAATGATATTTTCCTGGAATTGGTTTAGATTGTAAATCTTCTCTTCTTTTTCTTGCAGGGTTCTTTTGGCTTTTTCCAGGTCAAGCATCTTCTTTTCCATCTTGTGTATTAATCGTTCATTATATTGAGTCAGATATATTTCCTCCTCCTTTTCCATGGGCTCTTTGGGAGCAATAAGTACTTTCTTTTTATTCTCCTCAATAACCTCATTTAAGATCTTTAAGAGGGTTTCCGGCTCTTGCGGTTTTTGGATGAATTTATCTGCACCTAAGGACAAGGCAAACTCCTCATCCTTCTTGTCGGTATAAGTAGCAGTATAGAATATAAAAGGTATTTTATTAAAATACTCATCTTTTTTGCATTCCCGGCAAAATTGGAAGCCATCCATTTTGGGCATCAATATATCAGATATAATCAGATCAAGGGATTCTTCTTTTAATTTGGCAAAGGCTTCCAGGCCATCTTTAGCGGTGACTGTCTCATAACCGCCCCCTTTTAATAAAGTCTCAAGCAGATAGAGATTTTCTTTGATATCGTCTACAATCAGGATCTTCATTTTTTTAATCTCCTTTTATATACTTCTTAATTTCACCCATAATCGTATCCGGATTGATCGGTTTTTCTAGGTATCCGATACAACCGGCAGATATAGCTTTCCCTCTATCCCCGGCCATGGCATAAGAAGTAATTGCGATAATAGGAATCTCTCCATCTATCTTTGATTTTCTTATCCTTCTGGTTGCTTCCAGCCCATAGATACCGGGTAGCTGGACATCCATAATGATGAGGTCAGGTCTCTCTTTTAAGGCAAGCTCTACGCCTTCCTCACCGGTTCTGGCCTCTATCACTTCATGTGACAGGTGACGGTTCTTAGTCACACTTTAATCCTTCCGGAATTAATTCACTCTTATATATATTCGATAAAGGGTTGGAAAAATCCTTCTTTTTTTGGGAAATAATTATTAAAAGAGAGACACACTTTACTTTTAAATACGGTAATTAGTAATAAGTAATGAGCAATTAAGAAAGAGAGATAAAATGAGATTGCCGCGCTTTCTTTGAAAGCTCGCAATGACATAGGATTTTATTTCGATGTTGGTGATCTTATGATTGCTTTCCACGGCGGAGAATATCCAGATACACCGCAAAAATAATGATGAATCCGGTGATAACGATCTGCCACTCTTGCGGTACAGACAGGATGCGCAGGCCGTTGGTGAGCGTGCTGATAATAAACGCACCGATGATGGTGCCCAGTATCGTGCCTTCTCCACCGCTTAAGGAAGTGCCGCCGATGACAGCCGCGGCGATGGCCTCCAGTTCGTAGCCCAGCCCCAGCGAGGGTTGGGCAGAATTCAACCGGGCAGCGATGATCACACCGGCAATACCGATAAAAATCCCGGCGACGGTATAAATGGCTGTTTTCCAGAAAACAATATTAACACCGGATAGCTGGACTGCTTTTTCATTGCTGCCGATGGCATAAGTGTACCGTCCTAATATGGTCTTGGAAAGTATCAGGCTGGCAATAATCGCGGAGCCGAACATGATCAGCACGGCATTGGGAATTTCAAACCCGGGAATGATTTTACCCAGGATTGAACCCATGGCAATACTGCTGACTGACTTATCCAGGTCAAAATAAATGGGGCTGAGTTTAGAAATGACCAGCGAAAATCCTCTGGCCACGTTCAACATGCCAAGTGTGGCAACAAATGGCGGTAATTTGAATTTAGAGACCATGACGCCATTGAAAAAACCAGCCGTACTCCCGGTCAAGATGCCTGCCATGACTCCCAAGGGAACGGGCAGATTCCAATAAGTGATAAATACACCGGTCATCACCGCCGACAGTGTCATGACCGTACCCACTGATAAATCAATGCCACCGGTAATGATAATAAAAGTCACCCCGATAGCCAGAAGGCCGTTAACAGCCGTGGAAATGAGTATTCCGATCACATTCCGGAAGGTGAAAAAGTAAGGGGATGCTAAAGAGAAACCAATAAAAATGATGATTAAAGCCCCGAAAGCCATTAATCTCTGTATGGTATCTGACCGTGATTTTTTCTCTCGAGTGATAGTTTCAGTTTTTATAAGCATATTTATCCTATTCTCCTAGTTATTTGATATATTGCCATTATTTCGAAGGGTCGCTAATTGCATGATGCTTTCCTGGGTTGCTTCTCCATAGTCCAGTTCACCGGTAACCCGGCCTTCACACATCACCACGACCCGATGGCTCATACGCAGAATTTCCGGAAGCTCCGAAGAAATCATAATAATTGATTTGCCTTGATGAGCCAGGTTATTCAATAAATGATAAATCTCGCTCTTTGCCCCCACATCAATACCGCGGGTAGGTTCATCGAATAATAGAATACCGGTATCTTTGGCCAGCCATTTGCCAACTACCAATTTCTGTTGGTTGCCGCCTGAAAGATTCTTGACTTTCTGACTCAGGCTGGGGGTTTTTATGGATAACTTGTCGACGATGCCTTTCACAATTTCGCGAACTTTTATATTTTTTATCCACCCCAAAAAACCGGTTAGTTTGCTAATGATTACCAGCGCGATATTAGTCTCTACATCTAACCCCAGGCACAATCCATATTGCTTCCGGTCTTCAGACAGGTAACCAATATCATGGCTCACGGCATCGCTCGGGCCTTTGATTTTGACCTTCTTGCCCTTCACAATAATCTCCCCTGAATCGAAAGAGTCCGCTCCAAATACAGCGCGCGCCACCTCCGTACGTCCGGCGCCCACCAAACCGGCAAAACCCAATATTTCACCCCGTTTTAAATTGAAGCTGACATTTCTAATCTCGTTTCCTCGGTTGAGGTTTTTTACTTCCAAGACTATTTCCTGGCTGGGATTCTCGGGAATTTCAGGTGAAGATTCATAAATGACGCGGCCCACCATCATTTTGATGAT
>CAYTVM010000208.1:0-4095 GCA_964441685.1 uncultured Atribacterota bacterium
TTAACGAGAAGTTTTTGGTAATATATATAAATGTTCCGGCGATAATTTTACGCCAATTTTTTCTCCTTCTTGATGGATCTTCTTTCGCCTTGGGTTATAATCCACTACAAAGATTCTCGTTCCTTCTTCCATATCAATATCATATTCTACGACAGGACCTAAATAGGTAGCCCGGTCTATCACTCCGGAAAAATGAGCTTGAGCTTCCGGGGAAATTTTAATGGTTTCCGGCCGGGCAATCACTAATACTTCAGCCCCGGGTTCTATTTTTGCTTCTTTGTAGATTATCTCAAACTCCGTGTTAAAAATATTAACCGTGACTGTTGAATCGGATATCTTTGCTACTTTACCTTCTATAAAGTTAATGGACCCGATGAAATCAGCCACAAATTTAGTTCGGGGATAATTATAGATTTCAAAAGGTGTTCCTATTTGATCAATTTTTCCTTTGTTCATGATAACTATCCTATCCGATATGCTCATGGCCTCAGTTTGATCATGGGTGACATAAATAGTCGTAATGGATAGACGACGCTGGAGCCGGCGAATCTCGGTACGCATTTGAACCCTGAGTTTAGCGTCTAAATTGGACAGAGGTTCATCACAAAGTAGAACTGAGGGTTCTATCACTAAAGCTCTGGCCAGGGCTACTCTCTGCTGTTGACCCCCGGATAAATTACCCGGAGCCCTGTTTCCCAATCCCTCTAATCCTATTAATTTTATAATATCATTCACCTTTTTCTTGATTTCGTCTTTTTTTAACTCTCGATATCTCCAGCCATAGGCAATATTTTGAGCGATAGTCATATGAGGGAATAATCCGTAACTTTGAAAGACCATTGCCGTATCTCTTTTATTTGCCGGCAAATTATTAATCATCTTATCCTCTAAATATATTTCTCCCGAGGTAGGGATTTCCAGACCGGCAATCATTCTAAGGACGGTAGTTTTTCCACAGCCGGAGGGACCTAACAAAGTTAGCAGCTCTCCCGGTTCAACCTTCAAGGAAACATTATCTACTGCAATGACCTCTTTCTCTCCGGAAATTCCCTTAAATATTTTGGTCAGATTCTTTAAGAGAATGGTTTTTTGAGTTACTTTTTCTTCTTTATTCACTTATCTCCCCTCCCGGTATGGCAGTATTTTTAACCTAAAGTACGTATTGGTGCTCTCTCGGTAAATTTCCGCATTAAAGAAACAGCCAATAAAACCACCGCAATTAATACGGTACACAGTACACAGGCCGGACCTAAACGCATAATTTCGGTCTCAGATAATATTAAAACGGTCAGATGATTCCATCGAGCCGAAACTAAAAAGATAATAGCACTGACCGCGGTCATACATCTTATAAAACTATAGGATAACCCGGCAAAAAAAGCCGGCTGAATCAAGGGAAGCGTAATATCTTTGAAAATATGTGGACTATCTGCCCCCAAGTTAGTAGCCGCCTCTTCAATGGCAGGATCAATCTGACTTAAAGCAGCAACACCTGATTCAATACCTACCGGCATATTCCGGAAAACAAAACAGAGAACCAGAATTGAACCAGTACCGGTTAAAAGTAGAGGGGGGGTATTGAAGGCAAGGATATAGCCTATCCCTACTACAGTCCCCGGCACAGCAAAAGAAAGCATAGATACAAACTCCATTGCCTGCTTCCCCATAAATTGCTTTCGTACCACCAAAAAGGCAATAATCATTCCCAAAATTCCAGTAAATGGGGTGGCTATAGCCGAAAGGGTAACGGTATCCCTTAGGGCTTTTAAACCAACATCCCAGCTGTATTTAAAATGTTCTAAAGTTAATGAATAGTCAAGCCCCCATAATTTAAAAAGACTTCCCATAATGACAGTAATATAAAAAAGCACAATGATAGCAGAAATGATAGAGCAAACAGATAAAAGGAAATATTTTACAGGAAGCCCGGTCTTAAAAGCTCTTGCGGCATGAGGTTTCCCGGTCACTGTAATATATGATTTTTTCCCTACCCAGTATTTTTGAAAGAGGAAGGCAACCATAGAAGGAATTAACAACATAATCGCCAGACCTGATCCAAGAGGCATATTAAACATGCCGGTAAACTGGAGGTAAGCCTGGACGGAAAGGACATCGAACTTACCTGATATAACCATTGGATTGGCAAAATCAGCTAAAGAGGTAACAAATATCAAGAGCCAGGCACTGGCAATACCCGGAATAGCAAGAGGAAGCGTTACGGAGGAAAATACCGATCTCCAGGGAGCTCCCAGGTTCATAGCACTATCTTCTAATTCAGGATTAATAGACTGCAGAACTCCGGTAAGGACCAAATAGGCAATCGGGAACATTCCCATGGTCTGTACCAGGACCAATCCATTTAAACCATAAATATTGAAACGGGTTAACCCTAACAAATGCCTGGTAATCAAACCATTTCTTCCTAAAAGGAGAATAACCGAAAGAGCTAACATAAAAGGAGGTGAAATCAAAGGGAGCATGGCTAATGTTTTAAAGAAGGGCTTAAAAGAGATTTCAGTTCGATTGATGGCAAAAGCAAAAACAAAACCTACTAATGTGCCCATGCTTGCTACGATGGTAGCCAAAAGCATGCTATTAACAAAAATTTTAGCTAACCATCGGTGTTGAAAAATATATTTATAAGTATCTAAGCTCAGACGTTCATTTGGCGAAAAACTTAATTGTATCACCTTAAATAAAGGAAAAAGTATAAATATAATAAGGCTTAATCCTATGAAAAGAATAATGAGCAATAAAAAAGGTTCACTGATTAATCTTCTCATTTCATTTACTTTGGTTAAAAAATATTTCTTGATTTTATTCACCGTTAGGCTGTCTCCAAAAAATTCTATATTTCTTATGAAAACTGATGATCAATTTCAAGATATAGGGGTGCAAAACCTCATTTACACCCCTATTGTTTTACCACTTACCTTAAAGAAAAGATTATTGACCAAACACTTCGTCAGTCCATTTAGCAACTAATCTATCTTTATTCTCACCAGCCCATTTATTGTCTTGATCAATTGTTTTTACTTTCGAGATGGGTATTGCCCCCTCTTTTAGCTCTACATCTACAAATGGACATACATATACGCTCGCATATACTTCCGCTGCTCTTTTTGTTAATGCCCAATCATAAAGTTTTTTAGCCAATTCAGTTTGAGGTCCCCCTTTAACAAGGGAAATAGAGGCAATTTCATAACCGGTTCCCTCAGAAGGGAAGGTAATCTTTAAGGGGTATCCTTGTGAAACAAGTTTCACTTGATCATGGGCATACCCTATACCAACGGCGACCTCACCCAAGGAGGCACTTTTACCTGGCGCGGATCCTGAACGCGTATATTGGAAAATATTTTTATCCAAAGCTTTAAGATATTCAAAGGCCTCATCTTCGCCTAAAATTTGAACCAAGGTAGCTAACACATTATAAGCTGTTCCCGAGGTGCCCGGATTTGCAACCATAATTTGTCCCTCGTATCCCGGTTTAATAAGGTCTGCCCATGAAGTGGGAGCTTCGAGCCCTAACTCTGTGAGTAAATTAGTGTTGCTAGCAAAACATAGGGGACCAGCATATATTCCCGTCCAATAATGATCTGCATCTTTAAAATTATCGGGTATATTCACAGCATTAGGTGATTCATAAGGCATCGTTAAGCCTTTATCTTTAGCTACAATATGGTCTAAACCAACTCCGCCATACCATATGCTAATCTGCGGATTTTCTTTTTCAGCTATTAATCTGGCTACACATTCACCGCCTGATAATCTTACAAAATCTACCCCAATCCCTGTATCTTCTTCAAAGGCAGCCAACACTGCGCGAGCTAAGGGCTCGTCAAGTGTGGTATAAATAGCTAATCTTTCCTGGGCTAAAGTAATATTTGCGGAAAATAAGAATAAAGTGAGGATAACTAAACATAAACCTACCAGCCAAATTTTTTTCTTTATCATAATTAGACCTCCAAAGAAATAATTATAATTTTACTTATCTTCATTGGCATAACTCAATCTTCTATACAAGATAGATTTTCTTCACAAATTAATGGTCTTCTTTTTTTCTCACCTCCTTGCTATTTTTAATTCTTGCTTTTT
>CAYTVM010000209.1:0-4077 GCA_964441685.1 uncultured Atribacterota bacterium
TTATTTGCATAAGTACTACCGCAGCAAGTAACAAAAATTAATTTGTTAATTTCACTAAAGCCCTGAGCGGATAACTTTAATTTTTCAGGATTCACATTGGTCAGCATTCTGGTATTTGGTCCACCAAAAAGGGATAAAAACACATCCACCGATTGGAACAGTTTCTTTACATGGTCAGGCACATATTTTACCTGTTCTTCACTTCCCCTTTTCAATAATATTTCTTTCAGCTCATCACTGTTAATCATGACCTGGGGAAGTGCTCCCTGTACAATAGCCCCCCGATAACATTCTTTAATTAAAGGAAAAGTGGTAACATCTCCCACTATTGCTATTTTTTCTCCTTTTTTAATATTGAGTGAGTACCCAAGGAGAACTTCGGCAAGTTTTCTTATCCTGTTATCCATTTTTTATCACCTCAAACAATTTTATTTAATTTCCTTTTTGATTTTCCTTATTCAAAGTTAAATAATCTCTCGTAATGATCTAACCATAGCAGTTTTCAGTTTTAACAGTTTTTCATAACTGTTATGTCCATTGGCAATCAGTAAACAATCGCATCCCATATGTTTTGAAACATCGTAATCATGAATAGTGTCCCCTATTAGAAGTACCTCTTGCGGATTTAAATTTAACTCGGCTATCCATTTTTCCCCTTTTTCGATTTTACTTTCAGCATAGTGGTTTTCTAAACCCATTATTCTGCAAAAATATTTATCAATACCAAAGTATTTAATCTTTTCTATAAGGACATCTTCTTTTGAAGCAGATAAAACTGATTGGTCTATCCCCATATCACTTATTTTTTTTAACACTTCTTCGACCCCATCATTTAGCTTACACTTATTAAAACATTGGTAATATCCATTGATAAACTCAACCGTAAGTTCCTCAAATGATTCCTTGGAAAAATCATATCCCAGTTTTAAATAATATTTGGTTACCGGGAAATCAAAAATCTCCCTATATTTTTTTGAATCTATCCCTGGTAAGTTACGTTTCTTTAACATCTCATTCATTACTTCTGTGGCTAACCATACATCATTGATCAATGTTCCGTTCCAATCCCAGATAACATGCTTATACTTGCTTATTCTTTCTATCATTTATCACCTCATCAAATGAATATTAAAGTAATTATAACCACAAAAAATAATATAGACAAGTTCTGCAGATGAAATGCGGGAAAATATAGATAAAGATTAAAAACTAAATTAAAAAAGAGGTATCTTTTGATAGATTGATATGGTTACAGCTCCGGATGACATTCTATGACATTTTACAAGTTTAAATTTGTCCTTTTTTATCAGACTTGATAGCCCCTTGTTCTGTATGTAGTTTTTAAAATTTCTATCATGCTCTCCCCCGGCTATTCTTTCAATTAACCTGATTAATATTTGACTAAATTTAGTCGTTTTATCATCAAAAACATAATCAACAACCAGCAAAAATCCATCTTCTTTTATAATTCTATAGGCTTCATTCATAAGAGCACGTTGAGTATTCCTATCTTTTTCGTGTATTGCAAAACTTATCATTACTAAATCAAACGATGCATAACCAAAATTTGTTTTTGTTGCATCCTCTTTATAAATCTTTATAGAGGAATCACCTCTTTTTGCAATTTCCAGCATTGAATCAGATATATCGAGGCAAGAAAGGTTGTTAAACCCGTGTTTTGAAAGTAGCTTGACCTGATTCCCGGTGCCGCAACATAAATCTAAAATTATTTTATCTTTGTATTCCAAAAGTTCATTCATTACCGCGATTCTTATTGGTTTAAGAGCTAAATAAAAAATAGGGTCATATATCCTTGCCATGAAACCATGATTACTTTTCATTTTGTGTCAAATCCTTTATAGGAAATACAGAGTCATGTTCGGGGCTATTTGCGAATTTCATTTTCAATTGTCTTTTCAACTATTCTTTTTGTTTCTTTCCATAATTCTCTTGCTCTCTGTTTTGCTTCATACGATTGTTTAATGAGTGATGAGATTTCTTCTTGGACTTTTCCATAAAGGATTGGTACTTGCAAATTTTCAATTTGTTCGGATTTCCAGTGAGTAATTACCGACCCTCCACCCTCTCTCCCAATCTGCAGGTTCCCGATAATTGAATTAATACAAAGGGCTAAATATTCTTTATTAATTTTATCTTTATCAATCTTTAATATCAGAATACCACCAGCGGTAATCTCTTCTACCGGTTCCTTTACCACATAAGCTGTTCCTGGCGTTACTTCTTTAGTTAAAAGAAAATCTCCGACCTTTGGCTGGTAAAAGGTTTTAACTTTTTGTAAGTCAAGTATAAATTCCTTCAGTTTTGCTATTTTAGAATATTCTTTTAAACATCCCATAAATCGATCATAAGTGGTCTGAAAATACTCGGCATCTATACGGTGAACTCCAAACACTGTAGAAAGATTAGTCGTATAAGAAAGTTCATATTTTTCTTGAAAACCTTCTAATCCCAGTTTTTCTAAAAGAAGTTTTTCAGCCTGGGAGTAAAGGGATTTTGTTTTTTCGATCAACTCAAAAGAGTCTTTAGCAAGTGTTTCTATCTCTTGCTGAAAATCCACGTCAAGAAGAGGAATTTGCAGTTCTTCTACTTCTTTACAGTTTAAGTTAAACTGCCCGGTTTGTCTGCTTAACATCCAAAGCTGTTCCCTGCCATATTTGGAGTTTAAAAATATAGTCAGGTAGAAGGGATTAAGCAAATTCTCATCCGTTTTTATAATCGCAATATTTTGGTTGATTACTGATTGTGGATAGTCATCTAAAAAAATCGCCGCTTTACCAATGACGTTATAATGTGTTCCGCAAATTGTTACTATGACATTCTTAAATTTTAAATAATCACTCTCCGATAAATTTCGAGCAGCTAAAAAATCTGAATTTTCAAAATTAATGACTCCTTCTCTCAAATTATCTGTCTTTAACAAATGAATTTTTGTATCATTCTGGTAAATATCTCGATCTCTCGGAGTATATCCCGTTCTAACCGGTTCTACTACAAGATGCCTTAATTTTCTGATAATAGTCATGTTCTTAAGGTCTTTCTCTAATTTAAGAAAGCTTTTACGATAACGGCCTGCATCAAACCTTTTTGCCTCTTCAATTTCTGATAATTTTACAATGCTTATCCTGGCCATATTTTCAAGCCTCCCAGAAATTAAAATTCTGCTCTTTAGCAAATTTAATAAAAGCTTCGGCTATTTCATCCAAATCATGGTCGATAATGCTATGTCTATATTTATCCAAGAGTGGTTCTTCCTTAAATCCTCTTTTATATCTATATTCTCCTTTATTATTTTTAAGTGATTTTTGATTCACTGCAAAGAAAATAGGATAATCAGTTTCTTTTATCACTTTGCTATCTAACCAAAATTTCTTAAATTGTACGGCTATCTCTTCATCATTCAAAACTAAAAAAATTTGCCCACCCAAAGTTCTTTGAGAAATCTCTTTATTATACTTTTCAATTCTATCGGTCAAGGTATCAATTTCTTTTCTTGTTTCTTCTATCTTTTTATCATCTAAGATATTGCCCTTTAATTCTTTATGTTTCTCCCTTAAAAGAACCTGCATTTCCTGTAATTTCTCAATTAAAATTTTGAGTGATTTTTTGCTCTTGGTTTTTTCAATCTCTTTAACATCCGAATCTTCAATGCTTTCTCCTGATTTTATCTTCGTTTTAAAATAGTTATCAATAAAAGATTTTATTTCTTCAGATAGCTCTCCTTCGCACAATAATTTATCCCAACTTATATTTTGGTAATATTTTTTTACTTCTGCTACCAGATCGACACATTCAGTTAGAGTTTTGAGTGATTTCTTCCGCTTAATTTCTTCAATTTTTTCAAGCTCTTCGTTCTTTTCAACTTCTGAACCTTCAATTTTTTCTTCTAATTTTTTTCTGGTTTCTTTTTCTAATTCTTCTCTTCCCTCGAAATATGTCTCAACGAAAGATCTTAATTCTTCGTTTAATTCTTTCTCGGACAATAATTTATCCCAACTCACATCCTGGTATTCTTTCTTTAATCGTGCTACAAATTCAAACCATTCTCTTTCACATTTT
>CAYTVM010000210.1:0-4073 GCA_964441685.1 uncultured Atribacterota bacterium
AGAACATTGATTTAGAAAAAAAACGTATTACCATAAATATGGTAGATGGATTAATATGACAAATGATTATTTAGAAATTAATATATTAACCATTTTTTCTAATATGTTTAAAGGGCCTTTTTCCGAAAGCATATTAAAAAGGGCTCAAGAAAAAGGATTAATAAAAATAAATATAATTGATCTGAGGAGTTTTGCCACAGACAAGCATAAGACCGTAGACGATTATTCCTATGGGGGAGGGCCTGGTATGGTTTTAAAACCTCAACCAATTTGGGATGCTGTAAGTGTGATAAACCAAGAAAAGTCCTCGTTACCTTTAAAAATTATCATTACTTCTGCCCAGGGGAAGATTTTTGATCAGGAAATGGCAAAGGATTTGTCGAAAGAAAAAAGGTTATTAATCATTTGCGGTCGATATGAGGGAATAGATGAGCGAATACCACAGCTTCTCAATGCAGAGGAAGTGTCAGTGGGTAATTTTGTAGTAAGTGGTGGAGAATTGCCAGCCATGCTAATGGTGGATGTCATTTCAAGAATGATTCCAGGAGTTTTAGGAAAAGAAGAATCTATGGTTAATGATTCCTTTTATAACGAATACCTTGATTATCCTCACTATACAAGGCCTGATGAGTTTAAGGGTTTTAAGGTCCCAGAAATATTGCTTTTGGGAAATCATAAAGAAATTGAAAAGTGGAGAAGAAAACAGTCTCTATTAAGAACTTTAATTAGAAGACCTAAGATTTTTGCAAATAAAGAAATATCTAAAAAAGATTTAATTTTACTTAAAGAATTAGAGAAGAATTTTAAAGAAAATTAAGGTAAAATGATTTAATTAGTGGTTAATATATTGTATGATATTTCGAGCATTGCCTAACGCTTGAAGAAAATCAGAAGTTATGAGTGGGGGTAAAAAAATAAAAGACAAATAAAGTGAGAATGAAAATTTAAAAAATTATGTGGTATGTGACCTGAAGATAACGTATAGTAGATAATTATAAATTGTTATTTAAAAAAAATTGGAAGGATGATGTTTATGGTAGATTACATTAAACAATTAGAAGAAGAACAGTCTAAAAAAGAGAATAGCGAATTTGAAACTGGCGATACAGTCGAAGTACATCAAAAAATTATTGAAGGCACCAGAGAACGAGTACAAATTTTTAAAGGAATAGTCATAGCTAAAAAGCATGGTAGCAGCAAGGAAACATTTACAGTGAGAAAAATATCCAAAGGTGTTGGAGTAGAGAAAATATTTCAACTGCATTCACCGAATGTTGTAAAAGTAGAGGTTTTAAAAAAAGGGAAAACAAGAAGGGCAAAGTTATATTATCTAAGAGGCAGAGTAGGGAAGAGCAGCACGGTTAAAGAAAAAAGATAATTAAATGCTGCTCAAGGGGAAAAATAGAAAAGTAAAAACATCAAAATCAATCATTTTTAATTATCAGATAAAAATAGAAAAATTATATGCTGAAAGAATAAGAATCTATAACCTCTACAACCATGAAAACCGACTAAAAAATGAAGGATACTCTATAATAGCCGGGATTGACGAAGCGGGCAGGGGTTCATTGTCCGGGCCGGTAGTGGCTGCTGCAGTGATTTTACCCTGCCAATTATTTATTCCTAATATTAAAGATTCTAAAAAGTTAACTTCAAAAAAAAGATCAGAATTATATTTTACTATTTTAAATAAAGCTAAAGATGTAGGAATTGGTATCGTAGAATCTGAAATTATTGATAGAATAAATATAGCACAAGCCTCTTACCTGGCAATGAAAAAAGCTATTTTAGATTTAAAAGAAGAGCCTGATTATTTATTAGTAGATGGCTTTAAAATACCTAACCTAAATATTCTTCAATTACCATTGATTAAAGGGGAAGACAAAAGCATATCGATTGCCGCCGCTTCAATCATTGCCAAAGTATACAGAGATAGTATTATGATTAACTATGATGAAAAATATCCACAGTATTTTTTTAAAAAAAATAAAGGTTACGGTACGGAAGAACATCTTAAAGCGCTCGTTAAATATGGCCCATCAAAAATACATAGAAAAACTTTTAAAAGAGTCATGGTATAGTAGGTTAAAAATAACAAATTAATCGTCAGCATAATTCGTATCTCGTTAAGAAATAAGTATCGAGTATATATAGTGAAGATGGTTAGCCAGTTAGCTGGTTTACCGATTACATGATTGAAGAATAAAAATCATGTTGGTTAATTGTATCAACTAACTTTTTGTCTAACAGCTGAGAACTTATATTTAAAATTAACAACTGGAGTTAACTGGCCAACTGGTAAACTGGATAACTTACTGATTATTAAATTGAATTTAATTGATCAATTGGTAAATTGTAATAACTTGAATCTTGTATTTATACTAACGATTAACGATTAATCAAATAATATGGAAATAGATGATTATTAAAGATGAATAATATAAAGATAGGAAAATATGGCGAAGACTTAGCTTCTAAATATTTGGAAACCAAAGGATACAAAATTAAAGAAAGAAATTACCGTACTTTTTTAGGAGAAATAGATATTGTCTGTGAATATAAGGGAAATATTATCTTTGTGGAAGTAAAAACCAGGCGTTCTGAGAAGTTTGGATATCCAGAAGAAGCTATAAACTTTAATAAACAGCAAAAAATAATTAAAAATGCTTTATGTTATCTGTCTAAATACAATCTTTGGGAGAAAAATTGTTCTTTTGATGTCATTTTAATCAGTATCTCTAAAAATAGAGATTTAAAAAAAATAGAACATGTTAGGAATGCTTTTTGCCTTGATAGTAAATTAGCGCATAGCGTTTAGCGTGGAGCGTATACATTTGGTTATATAATTAGTTGGCTATCTGATAATTTAGTTAACGAAAAGAAGTTAAAAGACATAAAACGATTTTTTTTATCTCTTTATCTAAAAACTATAAACCAATAACTGAAGACTGATTTTCTTTACTCGATACTGATTTTTACTATATACTATATAGTATATACTTGATACTATAATATGATACTATATGCTAAATGCTGTACGCTCCACGCTATAATATTTACGCGATACCCGATACTATTCATAAAAAAGTAGGTGTTTTTTTGTTATCAAAACTGTATAGTGCGGCTATATTAGGAGTAGAAGCTTTTACGGTAGAAGTTGAAGTTGATGTTCATCCAGGATTACCTTCGTTCAATATTGTAGGATTACCTGATACAGCTGTTCAGGAATCTCGAGAAAGAGTTAGAGCTGCTATAAAAAATTCTGAATTCGAATTTCCCATGCAAAGAATTACTGTAAATCTTGCTCCAGCAGATATTAAAAAAGAAGGTCCTATTTTTGATCTATCCATTGCTCTAGCTATTTTGGTTGCGAGCAAACAAGTCAAGCCGGATCTGTTAAATGAATATCTGATTCTGGGTGAATTGTCTTTAGATGGAAGCGTAAAACCGGTAAGCGGTGTACTTCCTATTGCTTTGATGGCAAAAAAAACAGATAAAAAAAAATTACTTATACCTAAAGCAAACGCTAAAGAAGCAGGAATAATTAAAGAATTGAAAGTATTCCCTACCGATTCACTTGGTGAAGTCATTGAATTTTTGAATAATAAAATATCTATAGAACCGATATCAGTAGATTTAAAAGATATTTTTAAACTAAGTAAAAATAATCAAATAGATTTTTCTGATATAAAAGGACAGGAACATGCTAAAAGGGCTTTAGAAGTGGCTGCAGCTGGAAGTCATAATGTTATAATGATTGGACCACCAGGCTCCGGAAAAACTATGCTGGCACGCAGACTTCCAACTATCCTTCCTTCTTTAACATTAGAAGAATCTATTGAAATTACTAAATTGTACAGTATTGCCAGTTTACTTCCGCCAGAAATGCCTTTAATTACAGAGAGACCATTTAGAGCACCGCATCATACGATAAGTAATATTGGATTAATCGGAGGAGGTAGAATGCCTAAACCGGGAGAAATTAGCTTGGCACATAATGGTGTACTATTTTTAGATGAATTGCCAGAATTTTCCCGAAGTGCCTTAGAATCTCTACGTCAACCTCTGGAAGA
>CAYTVM010000211.1:0-4071 GCA_964441685.1 uncultured Atribacterota bacterium
TTAATATTTCCATAATTCTAGTCTGACAATATCCTCCCTGGCATCTGCCCATCATGGCACGGGTGCGATATTTAATAGATACCAGACTTCTTGCCCCCAAAGGATTATTGATTGCTTCTAATATTTCTTTTTTAGTAACCTTCTCACAGCGACAGATTATTTCTCCGTAATCTGGATCTTGTCTGATTAAAGCTTTTTTAGTTTCTTCGTCCTGTTCTTCAAATCGCAGGATACCTTTTCGGAGGGGATTAAATCTGGGATTGGCATGGAGTCTCTCTTTTTTATTGATCATTTCAACCACTCTTTTAGCAATTGATTGGGCAGCGGTTAATCCCGGGGATTCGATACCGATTAAATTAATAAAATTATCGACCCTATCGCTTTCCTCTATCACAAAGTCCCAATATCCACCTTCAGAAGAGGGAGCTTGCTTGGCTCGAATACCGGAATAGCTGCGAATGATATCCCGACTTGAAATTAATGGTAAAAAATCTTGGGATTCAGATGCAAGCATCTTCATGATTTTGGAAGTCGAAGAAAAATTATCCTTTTGTTTTATATATTCATTACTTGGGCCTATTAAAATATTTTTATCAATGGTAGGAGTAAAATGAATTCCCAAACCACCTATCCCTGGCTTTGGTACCGGATAGATTAAATGATTAATAATCCAAGAGGCATTTTTATCTAAAACATAATATTCCCCCCGACAGGGGTAAATTCGATATTTATTTTTTTCCACCATATGAGCTACTTTATCGGAGTAGAGACCTGCACTATTAATGACGTAAGAAGAAGTAAATTCACCCTTATTGGTATTAATTCTAAAATCAGAATTTCTTAACTTAGCTATACTTTTTACCTCGGTATTTAAAAAGAAGGAAACACCGTTAGTGAGAGCATTTTCTGCTAAAGCGATAGTTAACATATAAGGAGAGGTGATAGCAGTTTCCGGAGAATAGAGAGCAGCTATACCCTTAACATTAGGCTCTAATTTTTTTAATTCAGCAGAATTAATAATTTGTAAGCTCTCTACTTTGTTCTTTTCTCCCTGGGTTTTTAATTTTTTTAATTCCCTCATCTCTTCTTTTTTTTGGGCGACTACTACTTTTCCTATTTTCTTATAAGGAACATCAAGCTCATGACAAAGTTTGGCAAAAGATTTATTCCCTTCTACACAAAGTTGGGCTCTTAAAGTCCCAGATTTATAATTAAAACCGGCATGAACTACTCCGCTATTCCGGCAGCTTATCCCCCAGCCAACATCATCTTCTTTTTCCAATACTGCAATACTGGTTTTATATCTGGATAGTTCCCGGGCAATAGCACAACCCACTACGCCGCCACCTATGATTACTACATCATAATGATTGTTTGTTATTTTCACTTTATTTTTTCCCTTTGAAAACAAAATACATAAACACTTACTGTGTCTTTAATTATTTAGCACCAATATCACAGATACTTATCGCCTCAAGGGAAGACCTTTTGGCTCTTTCTAAATGTTGAAGTAGGGCTTTAAGGATTAGTTTTTCATCTTTCTTTTGTAAAGCTTCAATAATAGCCAAATGTTCCCCTACTGAACCAGCGAAAGTAATCCTTTTGAGAGAGATATTCCTCAACCAATGGATCTGTTCTTGAAGGTTAGCTAATAAATCAATTAGCTTTTTATTGCCACAATTTTGACTAAGGAGATCATGAAATTTTTTATCCAGGCTTAAATACTGGATACAATTTTCTGTGTTTGTGGATTTGTTTATAAATTTTTTAAAGCCATTTCCTACTTCTTCTAATTCTTCCATGGATATTTTCCCTTTAGATTTTTTAACTGCTAATGATTCCAGAGTTTCTCTAATTTCAAAGAGATCTTCTATTGCTTGAGCAGTCACTTTAGAGACTGCTGCACCTTTTCGGGGAATAACCGTCACGAATCCTTCTTTTTCCAATCGGTTAAAGGCTTCCCTGATGGGAGCCCTACTAATGTTCATGGCCTTTGATAATTCTTCTTCCGGTAAACGGGTACCCGGTTTTAAAACGCCTATTATAATCTGAAATTTTATATTCTGGTAGACTCTATCTTTGAGGGATAAGTAGTTTCCTAAATCTTCGAAATATTCTTTCATAATTTTCTCCTTTTATTCAAGGATTTAACTATTCTTAATGATATTTTACCTTGTCGATTGTATATTGTCAACAATATTTTCGTATTTCGTATATCGCGTTGCCTATCGCGTAGAGATAAAAAGAAATAGCAAGAATAAAGATATAAAAAATAAAAATAGGGAAGAATCAACTTGTCTGACTCTCCCCTATTTTTATGATTATAAAACAAAATTAAAAACTTAAAATTAATATAATGTCATTAATAAATAACATTTAAAATCATTTAATATTTATTTCTTTGAGTTTTCTTACTACCTCATCACCTACTTCGATGGTAGAAGAATTTCCTCCTAAATCATGAGACCTTATTTTCCCTTCACTTAAGACCTTTTCTGTCGCATCCTCAATGGCTTTAGCTGCTTTTACTTCTCCCAAACAATCTAACATCATAGCTCCAGCAAATATAGTAGCAACAGGATTAGCGATAGACTTACCTTTATATTTGGGGGCAGAACCATGGATGGGCTCAAACATGGAAACACCTTCAGGGTTTATATTCCCTCCGGCGGCTATTCCTAAACCACCCTGGATCATTGCTCCTAAATCGGTAATAATATCCCCAAACATATTAGGGGCAACCACTACCTTAAACCACTCAGGTTTTCTTACAAACCACATAGTAATCGCATCTACAAAGGAAAGTTCTGTTTCTATATCAGGATATTGAGTAGATATTTCTTTAAAAACATCTCTCCATAATCCATAAATATTAGTCAATACATTAGCTTTGTCTACTGAAGTTACCCGATTCATCCCTTTTTTCTTAGCCAATTCAAAGGCGTATTTGATCACTCTTTGAGTTCCCGATCTACTAATTAGGCCAATCTGATAAGCCAGCTCTTCTTCTTGTTCTAAATTAAAATTAACCTTAATTTTAGTCTTATACAATTCTCTTAAAACTTCTAAATTATCTTCTTGCTCTACTCCTTTAAATCGTCCCCCAATTCCTACATAGAAATCTTCGGTATTTTCTCTCACCACATAAAAATTAATATCTTCCGGTTTCTTATCTTTTAAAGGGCAAGGAACCCCTTTATATAACTTAATGGGCCGTAAATTGATATACTGGTCAAAATAAAATCTGGCTTTAAGTAATATTTCTTTTTCTAAAATACCAGGTTTTACTCGGGGATCACCGACAGATCCAAGGTAGATAGCATCCATATCTTCCATTTCTTTTAAGGCTAAATCAGGAAGTAATTCCCCTGTTTTAAGATAATGTTCGGCTCCAAAGGGATATTCAGTCCAATTAATTTTTATTCCATACCTATAAGAAGCAGTATCTATTACCTTTTTACCTTCTTTAATTATTTCTGGTCCTATGCCATCACCGGGAATTAAAGCAATATTATACATCCTTTTCTCTCCTTTGTAATTCTTCTTTAACATATTCTTTTAAACCCCCTGCTGAAATTATTTTTTGAATAAATTCAGGAAGAGAATTAGTTTTATAAACTTCATTTTTACTTAAATTTTTAACTACTCCCTGTAGGGTATCTACTTCTAATATATCCTCGGGAGAACATTGGTCCAGCACTTCTGCAGATTCAAAGATAGGAAGGCCAATATTTATGGCATTTCTAAAAAAGATTCGGCCAAAAGATCGGGCAATAACGCAAGATATTCCTGCTGCTTTCAGGGCAATAGGGGCATGTTCACGGGAGCTCCCGCAGCCAAAATTTCTGCCTGCTACTATAATGTCTCCCTGGTTTATCTTTTTAACAAATTCGGAATCATAATCTTCCATGCAATGCAAAGCTAATTCTTTGGGATCAGAGGTATTAAGATAACGAGCAGGGATAATGACATCGGTATCGATATTATCTTTAAATTTCCAAACTTTACCTTTAATGATCATTCTATTTCACCTCCTCAGGACTGGCTATTCTGCCTAAAATGGCAGAAGCG
>CAYTVM010000212.1:0-4060 GCA_964441685.1 uncultured Atribacterota bacterium
GAAGGAGCTCCTGGTATATTTATGGTAATAGCGGTAATGCTTCCGGAATATATACCGGCCATAAAAATACCCATACACATAACCAAAGCACTGGCAATATCCATACTGTAAGTTAATGGTAAAACCAATGCTATTGCTAAACAAGAAGTTAGCCCTGGTACCGCTCCAAAAAACATGCCTACAAAAAACCCTATAATTACGTAAATAAAAACGGATGGATTTAATAATATAACAAACCCATTTAATATACCCTGTATATTTTCCATTAAAATATGCCTCCTAACTTAGGTAGTCTTATCGCAAATATTTTTTCATATAATAAAAATATTAAAATAGCAATAATGACAGCATAAATAATTTTTAGGTACAAGCTTCTTTTTTTAGAATCAAAAATTGACACAATACTAAAAATATATAAAACCGAAGATAACATATAACCAATTGATTTTAAAAGCAAAATATAAATAACGGTAAAAATAATGATTAATATAGGTTTGCTTTTCTGTGTAAAATTAAAGGCAATTATTTCCTTATTTTGTTTGAACGAATGAATTAATAAATAGAATGTAACAATATACATCAAGCAAGAAATTACTATCGGGAAAAAATTAGCATCCACCCGTCCATTCCTAATTGGCGAACCCATATTAATAGCTTCAATCATATATATCGTATTCCAAATAAATAATATAATGCAAATAATCATTGTATTATTTATTTTTTGTTTAAAATTAAACGACATGTAACTATCCTCCTATACATAATCAACCTTTACCCTTTCGGTAAAGGGTAAAGGTTGATTGGTTACTTATTGATTACTCAATAATACCTTGTTTAACTAAGTTGTCTAGAATATCAAAATATTTAGTTTGAGTATCAGTAGCCCATTTATTCACTTCTTCTCTTCCTAACCAGGCGGATGTTACGCCGACTTGGTTAAGCCAATTCAAAAATTCATCTGAATGGTAAGCATCGTCAAATGTTTTTTCAAGCTTTGACAGTATATCTTCAGGAGTCCCAGCAGGAGCAGCAACCAAAACAAAGCTCACTACTTCTAAATCATAACCTAGTTCTTTTAGAGTAGGTACATCTGTAAATTTTACATTTCTTGTTCCTGATAACTCTACCAAACCGCGAGCTTCGCCAGAATTAATTAGCGGTGCGAAATCACCCAAACTAGTTATAATGACTTCTACTTCTCCGGAAAGCAGTGCTTCTTTTTGAGGACCAGCTCCACCCGTATAGGAAATTACGTTAAATTGAATACCTAATTTTTCTTGTAGTTGTAAAATGGCAATGTGGGTCCTCGAGCCCAATTCCTGTATGCCTATGTTAATGTCTTCTGGTTTTTCTTTAGCTGCTTTTACGAGATCTTCAAAGGTTTTAAATCTTGAATCTTGGCGAACCACCAAGGCATCAGCTTCACTGGTGAGTCGGCATAGTAAAACTAACTTATCTACACTATATCCTGGAACCAATTTTTTCCAAGGAACGGTAATAAGACTATCGTAAGTAAGAGTTCCAAGGGTACTTCCATCAGGCTTAGATTGCATTACGGTATAAACACCGGTTCCACTCATTCCACCTTCCATGTTTTCAACATAAATGGAAACAGGGAGAGATTTTTCCGCAATTTGTGAAATCTTCCTGTTAATAGCATCTGTTCCTCCGCCTGCGCCCCACGGACAAATCATTCTAATATCCTTTTCAGGATATTCGGCGGCAATACTGGCAAATGTTACAACCGAAAACATCAAGAGAACAAAAATAATCATTAATTTAAAATTATTTTTCATTTTTAAAACTCCTTTTATTTTTTTTCGAAAAAGTAAATATGTGCTTTAAACAACAATCTAGTCTATCAATAATTTTAATCTATAAAATCACCTCCTTAAACAGAATATTCACAATAATTTGCTATCTAAAGACAAGGCTAAACTATATCGACCTTTTTATTAATAATATTTATTTATTTAAAATTTCTTAATCAAGGTAAAGTCTCTAATTTTTAGCTTCCGAGATGGATTTCATATAATAAATGAATTAATTGTTTGGCTTCATAACTCTCTCTTAAAGAAATAAGCTTGCTTCTCTTTTCTTATTTCCTATTTTATAAAACCTGCATACTACGAAGCACTTCTTTTAGTTTTCCTCTGGCTTCCTCGGTTAATGGTTCTACCGGTTTTAATGAAGTACCGACTTCAATACCTAAAAGGCTCGGTTTTTATTTTTTATCTAAACCAATTCGGTGAAATTCTTTTTCAATCTCCCCCGGAATATTTTTCATATATTGATCATTGAATTTTTGTTTAATTTTTAAAAACGTGATATTATTTTTCACATCTATTCCTTCCCAATGAACTAACTAATTGATAAAGATTGAAATTACAATCGTTTTAATGCACTCTTAATTCTTTCCATGCCTTCTTTAATTAATTCATAATCAGTGGTATAGGAAAAACGGACATAGCCTTCACCCAATTCTCCAAAAGCACTTCCGGGCACAACTGCAACTCTGGCTTCATTTAATAGAAAGTTGCAAAATTCTTCAGAATTCATTCCAAATTGCTTAATTGAAGGGAACAAGTAAAAGGCTCCCTGTGGTGGTTTATAGGAAATTCCTATATCATCAAAATAAGTCATCATTAGTTTTCTTCTACGCGCAAATTCTTTTACCATTTCTTCAACACAGTCCTGAGATGAAGTCAAAGCAACTCTTGCCCCTTCCTGTATAAAAGTATTAGGACAGCTTAAAATATGCTGATGCATCTTTAGCGCCTGTGTTACAATATTTTTAGGACCAATCAAATATCCGATTCGCCAACCATCCATGGCATAGGTCTTCGAAAGACTTCCAATCGTTAATGTTCTTTTTTTCATATTATCCAAAGTAGCAATACTTATATAATCACTTTTATTTTCATAAATCATCTTATTATAGATGTCGTCAGAAATAACAAAAAAATTATATTTTTGAGATAAACGGGCAATGACTTCTAATGATTTTTTAGGAATAACTTGACCTGTCGGATTATGAGGAGAAGTAAGGAGTATTAATTTTGTTTTTTCCGTAATATAATTTTCCAATTTCTCAGGTTCATTTAAAATAATATCCAAAGGAACGCTGATCGTTTTTGCACCTACTAAAAAAGACCAACCGGGATAATAAACATACATGGGATCCGGAATGATAATTTCATCTCCGGGATTTAAAAGGGTTTGTGTTGCCAAATAATTTGCTTCAGAAGCACCGATAGTGACAATAATTTCATCAATACCAACATCCAAATTAAAATCTTCTTTGGCACGATAAGCAATCGCTTCTCTTAAGGCCAATGTACCGGCACTTAAGTCATAATGAACCATTCCTTTTTTCAAAGCTTCTTCTGTTGCCTTTATAATATGATCAGGTGTATCAAAATCGGGTCTTCCTTGGGATAATTCTATAACATCAACACCTTTCTTTTTCATTTCTTTTGCTTTATTGGTCCAATCCCGAATTTTGGAAAAATTAAGTGCTTTTACACGATCACTTACCTTTAAATCTATCATTTAATAATTTTCTCAACTTTCTTTTTAATAGTAAATCAGCTAGAAATAGCCTTAAGTATTACGAAATGCTAAAAATACAATAAATCAAATATTTGTTGTCTTTGTAACTAAATATAAATATTTTTATCGGTGGAGTAATTCACCATAAGTTTTTAGATTATCAATATATTATGCCATGATGATTTGCTTGACTTTTTTCAATCACTTCTAAAATATCTTCTTTGAACACATCTTTACCTGAGGATATGACATTCGGATTCTACGATAACAGAATCTCCGGATTGGGCACGGGTCATTAAAGTAACCAGATTGCCCATGCTACCACTAGAAACAAATAGACCGGCTTCTTCTTTGCCCAAGATCTTGGCAGCCATTTCCTGTAGTTTCAGAACACTGGGATCCTCATTGTTTTGCTCATCACCCAGCTCGGCTTTAATCATAGCTTGGTACATGGCCCGGGTTGGTTTTGTTTTAGTATCACTTCGAATATCGATTATTTTTTGCATTT
>CAYTVM010000213.1:0-4030 GCA_964441685.1 uncultured Atribacterota bacterium
GAGAGAGAGGAGGTAAAATCTTTACTCTTAACCTGGCTAACGGCGGTCTTAAAATTGTCGTAAATGACGAAGCACTTGTAGGTAAAACTATTGAGGATATAGTCAAAGGAAACATTGAGGTCAAAATAGTGAAATAAAGAAAAATTAAGAGTGCCCATACGAAGCTCTGGTTTACATTTTAATATGAAAAAAGAACTATCTAAAATAATAAATTTAACCAAAGTCGAAAAAGTAGAGATGCGGGGAATAGTAAAGCAGTTCGCGGGTGTGCTGGCGAATGACCGAATTGATTTTGATGTCCATGCAGGAGAGGTTCATACCCTCCTTGGCGAAAACGGAGCCGGGAAAAGTACCCTGATGAAAATTCTTTACGGCATATATCACCAGGATAAAGGTGAAATTTTCGTTAATGGAAAACTGGTTAACATTCGTTCTCCGTTGGATGCAATTCGATTGGGGATTGGGATGGTACACCAACATTTTATGCTTGTGCCTACCCTTACTGTAGCAGAAAATGTTGCTTTAGGGCTTCATTCCTCTCGAAAATATCTTCTTGACCTTGATGTTGTCTCTGAACGTATTAAAGAGCTTTCCAAAGCACATGGGCTGTATGTTGACCCAAAGGCAAAAGTATGGCAACTCTCTGTAGGGGAGCAGCAGCGAGTAGAAATAATAAAAATCTTATATCGCGGAGCTTCTCTCCTTATCCTGGATGAACCGACTGCTGTTCTTACTCCGCAAGAAGTGGAAGAACTCTTTCATGTCTTGCGGAGTATGCTAAACAGGGGATACTCTATTATTTTTATCAGCCATAAACTTAATGAAGTCCTCTCGTTAAGTGACCGTGTGACCATACTTCGTGATGGAAAGCTAGTAAAATCTCTTCCCATTGATGAAGTAACCAAAGAAAAACTGGCGCGTCTTATGGTGGGAAGGGAAGTTCTTTTTCAAGTAGACCATCCTTCGGTAAAGCCCGGTAAAGTATTTCTTGCCTTAGAAGGTATTTGGGCGCAAGGAGATGAGGACCTTCCTGCTCTACGGGGGATTAACCTTGAAGTGCGCTCCGGTGAAATTCTGGGAATTGCCGGGGTCTCAGGGAATGGCCAGCGTGAACTTGCAGAAGTCATTGCCGGTCTGCGGAAATCTACAAAAGGCAAAGTGTTTATAAAAGGGACTGATGTTACCAATTGGTCTCCTTCCCAGCTTCTCGAATATGGCCTCTCTTATATTCCCGAGGAACGAATGCGAGATGGTGCAATACAAAAGTTTACCGTAGAGGAAAACCTGATTCTCAAAGACCATATACACGAACCTTATGCCGGGGGAATATTTTTGAATTTCAAAAACATTGCCCGGGAAAGCGAGCGCTTGATAAGTGATTTTGATATCAGGACTCCTTCCCGCTATACTTCCTTGAAAAGCTTATCCGGCGGAAATATCCAAAAATTAATCTTGGCAAGAGAGCTCTCCCGAAAACCCGGTGTTCTGATTGCCTCCCAACCTACGCGCGGTTTAGATGTCAGTGCCACAGAATATGTTCATCGTCAATTGATTGAACAGAGGACAAAATTAAAAACAGCAACTCTTCTTATTTCTGATGATCTGGATGAAATTTTATCACTCGCTGAACGGATTGCAGTTATCTACGAGGGCAAGATTATAGGAGTGGTAAAACGAAACGAAGTGAGTGTTGGCGAATTAGGCCTGATGATGGGAGGAGCGCATAAAGAAAAAATAAAATGAGCGGGAATCTCCGCCTTTATTATTACGAAAGAACGATTGTATCTTGCAACTCGCATCTTGTAAAAACCTTTTTCTTGTAAAAAAGAAGGAATTTTAAATTTTTTGTTGTATAATACACATGTAATAAATGTGATAAAATATATTATTACTGTTTAATAGTGAATACGCTGTGCAATTTCATTATTTTAGGGGATTTAAAAAATGAAAGATAAGAAAAAGACCGAAGAAAAACTCATTACCGAATTAGCAGAATCAGAAGAAAAATATAGAATTCAGGTGGAAATGGCTACTGATGCTGTTTTTTTAGAGACAACAGAGGGTCGCATACTTGAATGTAATACTGCCGGAGCAAAAATGTACGGATATACTAAAGAAGAAATCATCGGCTTAACTATTAGCGACTTAGTTCCTAAAGACTTTGTTAAGACATTGCCTAAAATTATTACTGAAAAAGAAATATCCCATGGTAAATTCGTAGCACATATTAGTAAAAAGAAAAACGGCACTATTTTTCCTACAGAAATTGCTACCAGGCTCATCAATATTGGAGGAAAACCCAGACTTATAGCTTATATCCATGATGTCACCGAACGCAAGAAAGCTGAGGGGAAACAAAAATCTTTACTGACAAAGGAACGAGAGCAACGTTTAAAGGCAGAGACATTAGCCAAGGTTGCTCTTATTCTTACCTCAAAACTCAGGCTCTCGGCTGTATTAGAGGAGGTGCTTTTACAAGTAAAGCGCCTTGTTCTTTATTCTGCTTGTAATATTGTTCTTATTAAAAAAGAAGGATTATATAATGTTTATTCAGTGGGATACGATAAATATGGCAGTAAGAAATTTATAAATAGTTTTGCTAGTTTATTGGATGAACTTCCTATAGACAAGGAAACAGTTAAAAAAGCAAGGCCTCTGCTAATTGCCGATACTTATCGGGATCCCCGTTGGGTTATATTTAAGGAAACCAGCTGGATAAGATCACGTTTGTCCATGCCCATCTGTTTAGGCAATAAAGTGATAGGACTATTGAATTTAGATGATGATACGCCAGGTAAATTTGTTAAAAATGATATTAAGAAATTGCAACCTTTAGCCAATGCAGCCGCGATAGCTCTGGAGAATGCTCGATTATTTGAAGAGGTCCAAAAAGAGACAAGCGAACGCCAAGAGGCAAAAAAGGCCTTGGTAAAATCAGAAGAAAAGTACCGAGCTATATTTGAAAATACTGGTACAAGTTTAATAATTATAGAAGAAGATAAAACAATTTCTATGGCAAATACACAATGTGAGAAACTAAGCGGATACTCTAAAGAGGAAATTGAAAATAAGATAAAATGGACCGATTTTGTCATTCCAGAAGATTTAAAAATAATGGAGGAGTATCATGCCGCAAGGAGAAGAGTTGGGGAAAAACCTCCTACCGAATATGAATTTCACTTTATAGATAGAGAAGGTGTGATAAAAAATATATTCTTAAAAATAGGAATAATACCCGGTACAAAAAAAAGCGTAGCTTCTTTAATGGACATCACCAAACATAAACAAGCAGAAGAAAGACTCAAAAAAACCATGAATGCAACCATTAATACTATGTCCAAGATCATAGAGGTCAAAGATCCCTATACCTCCGGCCATCAGCACCGTGTCTGCCAATTGGCCATTCATATTGCCCAAGAGATGACACTTCCTGAAGATAAGATTGAAGGGATAAGAATAGCCTCTCTCATCCACGATGTCGGGAAGATCGGCCTGCCCACGGAAATCTTAAGTAAGCCTACCAGGTTGACTGATATAGAATTTAGTCTAATCAAAGGACATTCACAAATAGGATATGATATTTTACAATCCATTGATTTTTCCTATCCTGTAGCTGATATTGTCCTTCAACATCATGAAAGACTAAACGGTTCAGGATATCCTAATAATCTAAAGGGCAACGAGATTCTGCCTGAAGCTAAAATCATAGGAGTAGCTGATGTAGTAGAGGCCATGTCTTCCTTCCGTCCTTATCGACCAGCCCTGGGTATCGATAAAGCCCTGGAGGAAATCTATCAAAACAAAGACACCCTCTATGATCCCGAAGTAGTAGACACTTGCTTTAAACTATTTAAAGAGAAAGAATTTAAATTTGAATGAACCTAGAAGAAAATCTTATTTTCTTCTACTATTTGATGAATTATTTCCTTTCTGATTTCCTTGCATTTATTTTTTCCCAAATTACTATTTTAAATTGAAATTTATAAATTTTTAATAAATTTTTAATAAATTTTTTAGAAACATATCTTAT
>CAYTVM010000214.1:0-4021 GCA_964441685.1 uncultured Atribacterota bacterium
TATTTTATAACCACTATTTTATCCCAGAATTTTTTAATATAAGGGAGAGCTTCCATTAATATTTCACCGGTTTTATCTATCTCTTTTTTCATCATCTTTACCTCCTTTCTTATAGGTAATTAATTCAAGTACTTTTCGCATCTTTATTTTTTCCGGGGTTATACCCCCCCTCAAAGACAATCCTTCCTTACATCAATAAGGATAATACGGCATTTTGTGCATGCATCCTGTTTTCCGCCTGGTCAATCACCACCGAATGACTGCTGTCTATCACTTCATCGGTGATCTCTTCTCCCCGGTGTGCCGGGAGACAGTGTAAGATGATGACCTCTTCTTTGGCCTGGTCAACCAATTTTTGATTGACTTGAAAAGGCTGAAAGGCATTTTTTCTGATTTCTTTCTCTTTTTCAAAGCCCATGCTGGTCCAGACATCGGTATAGATGATATCGGCATCCTTGACGGCTTTATAGGGGTCATGGGTTATCTCGATCTTGCTACCTATTTTTACGGCATCTTTTTTTGCTTTTTCGATGATCTCCGGTTGGGGCTCATAGCCTTCCGGGGCGGCGATGGTGATATCCATTCCTACTTTTACCGCAGCAAAGGCCAGGGAGTTGAACACATTGTTCCCATCACCGATAAAGGCTAATTTTAGACCTTTTAAGGTGCCTTTTTTCTCTTTGATGGTCAATAGGTCTCCTAATGCCTGGCAGGGATGCAGGAGACCGGACAGGCCGTTTATGACCGGTACGGTGGCATATTTTGCCAGGTCCAGGACCACTTCGTGACTAAAGGTACGGGCCATGATGGCATGCACATAACGGGAGAGAACTTTAGCAATATCCTTCGTGGCCTCCCTTTGGCCCAGTTTTATATCATCAGGTCCCAGGTAGATGGCCTGTCCGCCTAATTGAATCATGCCGCTTTCAAAGGATACCCGGGTCCTGAGTGAGGGCTTTTGAAAGATCATGCCCAGGACTTTTCCGGCCAGGATAGGGGTCTTGTCATTGGTATAATGCTTTATTTTTAAGAGCTCCGCGGTGGTCAATATTTGCTTGACTTCTTCGCTTTTTAAATCATCAATGGATACTAGGTTTTTCCCTTTCATGTTGATGGTCATTGTTCTTTTCTCCTTTTAATAAAACAGGTATTTTACCTGTTTGAATTTTTCGATTCACAAATATCTCACATATTACCGATTAACTATATTTAGTATTTATCTTTACGTAATCATAAGTCAGGTCACATCCCCAGGCAGTAGCATTTACCTTTCCCATCTTAAGGTCAATTATAATTTTAATTTCATCAGAAGATTCTAAATATTCGTGTAATTTTTGTCTTGAAAACTCCAAAGGTTGGCCATTCTCAACTATCTTTTCTTTTAAATAAAGATCAACTTTATCTGGCATAAACTCTGCCCCGGAGTATCCCGCTGCTGCTAAAATTCTCCCCCAATTAGGGTCTTTCCCAAAAATTGCGGTCTTTACCAAGGGGGAATTAATAATTGCTTGAGCAACTTTCCTGGCCTCTCCGAAAGATACGGCATTTTGAACTTCCACTTCAATCATCTTGCTAGCTCCCTCTCCATCTTTGGCAATACATTTGGCTAAATATTGAGCAACATATTGTAAGGCACTTAAAAATTTATAATAATCAGCATCCTTTTTATCGATTAATTTATTTCCTGCCAAGCCATTGGCCATCAGTAATACCATATCATTAGTGCTCATATCACCGTCTACACTAATCATATTGAAGGATTTTTCCACTGCCTGCTTCAGCGCTTCCTGGAGCAACTCTCCTTTAATGGAAATGTCACTGGTAATAAATCCCAGCATCGTCGCCATATTAGGATGAATCATTCCTGAACCTTTAGCCATTCCTCCGATTCCCACTTTTTGCTTACCCAATTTAAAACAGACTGCTATCTCTTTCTTTTTAGTATCAGTAGTTAGTATAGCTTCTGATGCCTCGGCTCCTCCGGCATAATCCAAACAGGAAATAACCTTTACCACTCCAGACTTTATTTTATCCAAAGGGAGAAATTCTCCAATCTTTCCGGTCGAGGTCACCGCCACATACTCTTTTTTAATCTTCAAACCCTGAGAAACATAGTCGACCATCTCCCAGGCATCTCTCAAGCCTTTCTGTCCGGTACAGGCATTGGCTATCCCGCTATTTATTAACACCGCTTGCAGCTTACCTCCTGATAAAGATAAATTTTTCTCGGTAACCACCAAGGGAGCGGCTTTAAATTTATTGGTAGTGAACGTTCCCCAGGCATCAGCTACTTTTTCCGAATAAATTAAGGCTAAATCCTTTTTATTGAACCTTATCCCGCATGCTACTCCGGATGCCTTTATACCTTTAGGATAAGTTATTCCTCCTTTAACAACCTGAAAATCTTCTTTATCTAAATCTAAAACATCTTTCATCATTATTAACTCCTTTCGCCTTGATTTTATACCAACCCACAGGTCTCAGGGAAACCAGACATAATGTTCATATTCTGCACTGCTTGCCCCGCTGCCCCTTTAACTAAATTATCAATCACTGAAATGACTTTAATCTTCCCTACTCTTTTATCTATAGCAAATCCAATATCACAATAATTTGTTCCTGTTACAAATTTTATCTCCGGAAAATTGGGGGGGTTAAAGATCCGCACAAAAGGTGCTTTTTGATAATATTTTTGATAAATCTCCAAAACCTCCTCTTCTTTTTTGGAACCTCTTAAATCTAAATAACAGGTAGACAAAATGCCTCTGTTAATCGGAAGAAGATGGGGAGTAAAAGAGACTTTTATCTCTGTCTCTTGCTGCTTCTGCTTATGGGTATTTTCATTAAAATATATAGAAGATAGCTCCTGCTCGATCTCCGGGATATGATTATGCCTGATAATATTATAAGCTTTAAAATTCTCATTACACTCTGCAAATTGAAGACTTGAAGACAGCTTCCTTCCCGCTCCACTGGTACCGGATTTAGAATCAATAATAATACCGTCTGGCTCTACAAAGTGATGTTTTAATAAAGGGGCGATCCCTAAAATTACGCTGGTCGGATAACATCCGGGGTTAGCTACCAATGAGGCATTTTTTATTTTATCCAGGTAAATTTCCGGAAGACCGTAAACTGCTTCAAGCAACAGTTCCTTACTCATTTGGTTGAGCTCTTTCTTGTACCATTCCTGATATATCGCAGAATCCTTTATACGATAATCTGCACTTAAATCAACTACTTTAACCCCTTTTTCTAATAATCCAGGCGTTATCTCCATAGAGACCGTATGGGGAAGTGCAGTAAATACCAGATCCGAATCTTGAGATACTATATCTAAATTATAACTGATAAGTTTTTTGTCTAATTTATTCAGAAAATTAGGAAATACCTCCGCTATATTTTTTCCTGCATTACTGGAAGAAATCAGATGAACCAATTCCACATTTCGATGATTTATTAATATTTTTACTAATTCTTTCCCTGCATAACCTGTTGAACCAATGACGCTTATTTTTATTTTTTTCATCCTATTTTCACCTCACCTGGACACAAAATAAAAAAATCCCGACCCTGATTATTTTTTTATAAATTATCATCAGGGACGAGATTGATAAAATTTCCCGTGGTGCCACCCAAGTTAAGTAAATAATTATCCCTCTCTTAAAACAAAAAATCCCGTCCCCTTGATAATCTTCATTATCATAAAAGGACGAGATAAAATCTCGCGGTACCACCCGGGATTGGATAAATTATTTACCCCACTCATTAGAAGTTTTTAAAGGTAACCAACCTATCCTTATTGAGGCTCTCTTTTCAGTCATCTTTTTTAAGATACTTTCACCAAATGTATCTTTCTCTTTTTAATTTAAAAGGTCACTTACTTTCCTCATTAAATTATTCTTTTTTAATATTAAAAATAATAATATATTAAAATGCCGCTCTTGTCAAATATTTTTAAAATCTTTGTTACTAACAAATTAAAAGTGAACCGTTTTTTTAATGATTTACGTTTTAAAAG
>CAYTVM010000215.1:0-4004 GCA_964441685.1 uncultured Atribacterota bacterium
TATTTCTTTTATCACTTTTACTTCCTCATTCTGATAGCCGGATAAATGACAAATACTCCTTAATATATGTTCTAATCCCATTGGATATTCTCGTTGGAAAAATATTTTATCCGAAGGATGCATTTCTCCTTTCTCGTCTTTTGCTTTAAAACCTAAGGCAGCATAAAAAACACTTTTGATCTTATGATAAGGGACACCTTGCCTTTGGGCTAAAAGCATTGGTCCTACCAATCTTTCATTTTTATCTAACTTACGGTACAAATCTCTTCCTACTCGAAACACCGTATCTCTTAATGATTTATTTTGAAATCTAAAAAGTAGATCATCAATATGCTTTTGTAAATCTTGAAGAGTTAGGTCTTTGGGGTATGTTCTATTCAAAGCTACCGCTGATTGCTTCATACAATTCCGAACAGTTTTATAAATTTCTGGCACTTCTAATGCCTCACATATGAAGGTCATTTCTGAGTCATATTGATATCCTAAATAAGCTGATGCCGAATGACCAAAATTATGAATAAAAAGTTTTCTGTCTACATACGCTTTAATATTTTCAACAGTCCAAAGATCCCTAATATGAGGAAGGGGGTTCTTAAACTCTTTTTTATCTAAAATAAGCGTATTATAAGGTTCAGCAAATACCCACAACAAATCCTTTTTTTTATCTTCCTCTTTCATTAGAGGAACCATTTTTCCTATACTTGATTCTATTAATCCCACCAGTTCATCAAAAGGATATTCTCGAGGAAGATACCTTTTTAATTCCTTTCTTAAATAATCCGATACATTTCTAAAATTCTCGGCAATAATGATGTCTAAAGGATTTTTTCCTCTTTTTTTATATCTTAATTGAAGTCCTTGAGCAATTATCGGAACAATCTGAGGTAAGACATGTTTTCCTACTGACGTACCCATGATATCTGCATCTACTATTTCCCGAATGACTGCCTCTTTTTTACAACTATCTACAGCTCTTATATTTTCTATCAAAATAATTTCATCGGGAAATTCATTTCTCTTTATTACTAACTTATATGCTCTTTTTTCGTTAAGTTTCCTTATCAATTCTTTATTAATATCAACAAAAACAACTTCATATCCAGAACGGGAAAATAGCTGTCCAATAAATGATCTCCCGATATTCCCCGCTCCGAATTGAATCATCTTTTTTTTAACTTTTTTATATAACATTCACTTTCACTACACTGCAAAATATAATTTTTTAACCGATGAAAAGGTTTCCCCTTAGACTTCACCCGCTGATTAGAGGGAGTTAACTCAGCTCTAATTCAAATCGCTGTTCGTTAACTTCTGTACCCCATTGTTTTCCCCTGTACTCTTTTACAACTTTAAACCCATTTTTCTCATAGAGATGCCTGGCAGCATTAAGACCCTCAAAAGTCCAAAGATATATCCGCTTATATCCTTTGTTTCTACAGAAGTTAAGAGCCTCTTTAATAAGCCTATTACCAACACCTCTTCCCCGTAAGACATCGGATATAATGAACCACCGAAGATGCGCTCCCTCTTTTTCGGCATAAACCCCGTCTATGGTGATTGAACCTTCAACACGACCCTCCAGCAATGCGGTCCAGAAACCATCTTGCTTTTTGTCATATCTCCTCAGGAATTCTGAAAGCTCAGTTGCTACTTTCGCTTCAAAGAATGGTGTAAAATTCCAATGCTCGTGGTAATAAGTGCCATGAAGTTCGGCAACTCGACCGATTGACCCAGGGATATAGTCCTTTACTATCTCTACCTTCGACATACATTACCTTCTAATTAGTTTTTTTCGAATTTTATCAGTCTATGAAACCTTTTTTAAAAAACATTACTTAAATTAAACTACTATATAAAATTACAAAGTCCTTCTTTTTTATGAAAAAATTCAAAAAATAAAAAAGTCCTTTAGCAAAATGCTAAAAGACTCGTCATTTTCTTTTCTCTTATTTATCATTAAAAATTCACAAAATATTTAAGGGCAAAGTTAATGAAGCTATGGGTAATGAATGCCGGCCAGAATGATTTTCCTCGATAGGCCATATATCCGAACCACAATCCCATTGGAATGCACATTAGTATCTCTATTTCTGGCTTTCCGATATGAAGAAGCACAAAGGGAACCATTTGTATAAGGATGCTTGCTTCTTTAAATCTTTCTTTAAGTCCGAATAGGAGAAAACCGCGAAGTATATATTCCCAGAAAAAAAGAAGCGGAACCATTTGGGTAAAAAAACTATAGTAATCAAAAGGTTTAGTATAATACTTACCTATTGAAGGAAAAAGAGAACCGATATATAATACCGGGATAGCAGTAAGAACCGTTATGGCTACATAAAAACCCCATAACTTATAATTCCCTACTCGGAGTCCAAAATCAAGAGGGTTCTCCCTCAAGATAAATAAAACAGTGAAAACCGGAAGAACTATATAATATACCAGGTAGTTTACTACTAAAGATGCTCCTATTGGTCGACAAATAGCGAGAACAAGAAAAAGTGTAGACATGCACAGTATGACTGCTTCTTTAAAATTATTTTTAAAAAAAGAATACATTTCACTTAATTCTTGTTTAAAGAGATGAATCATAATTCCTCCTTGCCCGGATAAACTAAGCTTATGGTAAATAAATTATACAACAAGTCTTTTAAAAATCCTCCTTTTTTCTGTAAAAAAATTTAAAAAAATAAAAAAGCTCTTCAGCATTACGCCAAAGGGCTGGAATGAGCAAGCTCCCTAGACAGGACGATTTTCGTAACTTCTACATGAACAATAAAACTAAAAAAGTATGCTAAAAGTTAGAAGAAGTAATTAATACTTGATATTATTATTAATTTTTAAACCTCTTACAAAACGTTATAAAAAGTTACCGAATTATTGACATGGTGTACCTTCACTATTCATCTAGTTTAAAAATAAATATAAGCTATCCAAGAAAAAGGGATGTGGGTCTATTTATTAATTTGTTATTAATTTATTTTTTCTTTTCACCACACTGGTAGCAGTATAAATTTTAACTATATTTACCGATTTTCTAAAAACTCTTGGAATTCTTTAATAATGTTCTCCACATCTTTATCAGTAGTTAAAACTTTAGATATTTCGCTTAGATTATCATTGGTTATTTTAAAAATTGCATCAATTAAATATTCACCGATATCTAATATATCATCGTTTTCATTTTCCAAACTTACTTTTAAATTACCATATCGATTATCCCAAGACTGTACTTTCCAATCGTCATCAAAACAAACAGTAGCGTTTCGATATTTAAAAGATTTAAAAGATATTTGAATAGATTCAGGCGTCCCCATAGTTCCAATAACATCTTCTACAGAAGAGCCAATGGTAATGAGAGGAGCATTAGGATCTTTTCCAATATTATTAATATTCACAGCGGTCATAACATCATCTACAGAAGAAAATCCTACTTTTTTTGAAATTGATGACGAAGTTGTATTGATGTCCCCAATAATGTTTCTCTGTCCATCTGTTATTTTAAATGTTCCCGATGATTTACTCATATTGCTATCATCATATTGTGGTGTAGGAATTATGTCATTAGAATAATTATCTTTTAAGTATGTGTCTCGAATCTTTGACGACACTTTGCTAGCAATTGGAGTAACATCACCAGAAAATTCGATATCCCAAACCTGAGCATAAGCAAATGATAAAAATAATGAGAGGATAGTTAACACAAGAGTTGTTAAAAAAATAATTCGTTTATATTTCATAATATTCCTCCTTGTAAAATGTTTTTTTATTTTTATAGAGAAATAATAAAATTATATTTTTTTTAAAACTATATATCTTTACTGAATATCTCACGAAATTAATTTTTTAAAATAACTGCATTAATAATACTATAATACTACAAAAATTTTATAAAATCCTTCTTTTCCTGTAAAAAATAAAAAGGTAATACTATACTTAAGTTGCACCTAGAACATTGAAAAACTGTTGATAATACAGTATATTCAGAGTATGAAAACATGCCCTCG
>CAYTVM010000216.1:0-3997 GCA_964441685.1 uncultured Atribacterota bacterium
TCCCTGCCTTTGTGGGTCTTGGCGCTCCTTACTGGGATATGTATGCTCGGGGTATCATTGTAGGGCTAACCCGGGGAGCAAAGAAAGAACATATCTTAAGAGCAGCAGAAGAATCCATAGCTTATCAGAGCCGTGATGTACTGGAAGTTATTCAAAGAGATTCAGGGATTAATTTGAAGAAATTAAAAGTGGATGGCGGAGCAGTTAGAGACAACTTTTTAATGCAGTTCCAATCGGATATCCTGGGAGTTCCAGTAGTAAGACCTAAAGTTGCAGAAACTACCGCCCTGGGAGCAGCATACCTTGCTGGTTTGGCGGTTGGTTATTGGAAAGATAAAGAGGAGATTGCTCAAAAATGGAAAATAGATAGAGAATTTTCCCCCAATATGGATAAGAAGACAAAAGAGACCTTATATAAAGGCTGGAAGAAAGCAGTCAGTAGGTCTCTAAACTGGGAAGACCCCCTTTAAACGCGCATCAATTTTCGAAAAATCAGCAATTACGACCCCCATTTTTGGCCTATTTTTGCCTCCCAAAAATTGCAAAAACCTTATAAATAGCCACTTTTAGATTTTGAGATGATGGAATTTTAGTCAAAAAAGTGCCATTTTTGAGGGATAAAGTATAAGTCAAAGTAAAATTTGCTCGTACAAGCAATCCTCGCGTTATTCTCTTGAAACCCTTATTTTATAAGGCTTGCAAGAAGGTATTTTTCCACAGGTTTTACACATTTTTCCCATTTACAAGTAAACATTGTTAGTTTTAATCCCTCTGACCGCAAACTTTTCTTCCAAAAAAGCAGGACTTTTGATAACTAATGTAGTATATAGATAATATATTGTTTTCTACGAAATCATAGCTTTTCTTAAATAAATAAAAAAATCAATTTTTTCATTTTTTTCCAATTATTTTTCTAATTGTTGCCATACAGTAGTCACAGCAGTATGATATAATTATAAAAATTTATCTATTTCTGTAACCGGAGACGAAAAAAGATGAACAAAATTGAAAGATTGATGAACACCATTATCATCCTGAAGACCCATCCTGGTATCCCGGTAGAAAGCCTGGCGCGGATACTTGATATCTCCTGCCGCACTATCTATCGTGACTTTAGTACCTTGAGCCTTGCCGGTCTACCGGTACACTCTTCTACCGGACCTCATGGCGGCTACTATATCGATGAACACTACTTCCTTCCCCCTCTCAGATTTACCGGTGAAGAAGCCGCTTCCCTCTTCCTGGCCGGAAACTTTCTCCTCCAGCAGAAAGGATTCCCTTATCAGAAAAATATGCACCTGGCCCTGCTCAAAATCGAAAACCTCCTGGAGAAAGATAACAAAAAATACATCCATGAAGTAAAAGACTCCATTTCTTTTAATATCCAGAAATTAAAAGACTACGAAGATTACAGTGAAACCTTTGCCCTGTTAAACGAAGCCATCCTCAACAAAAAACAGATTCACCTAAAATACTACACCATCAGTCGGGATGAAATAACCACCCGTACCATCAACCCCCATCATCTGATGTTCCGCAAAGGGGCCTGGTATCTTATCGCCTACTGCCACTGGCGCGAAAAGACCAAGATATTCAGGGTAGATCGAATTAAAGAGCTCCAAATTACCGAAGATACCTTTACCGTCTCTTCCAAATTTTCACTCTCTGACTATATGGGTAAAAGCTGGCAGGTAGTAAGAGGAGAGGAGCAGAAAGTCAAGATAAGAATCTATCCTCCCGCCTCCCGTTGGGCCAAAGAGGAACTAAGACATCCTACCCAGGAAATAAGAAAGCTATCCGATGGCTCTATTATCTTCTCCGCTGAAGTAAGCGGTTTGATAGAAGTTAAGAAATGGATTCTGGGAATGGGCAGCTGTGCCGAGGTCCTTGCCCCCAAAAACCTCCGCCGGGAAATAGAAGAAGAAATTGCCGGAATGAAGGAAAGATATAAATAAAATAAAAATAGGTGATAGCAAATATGAACAAAGATGAACTTCAATTGATAATTGAAGAAGGTGAAGGCTATAGAATCGAATTCAAAGAATCTATGACCAACATAGATAAGGAACTCGTTGCCTTTACTAATTCCTCAGGAGGCAGGATATTTCTTGGCATAACTGACGATAAGGAAATAAAAGGCGTAAAGATAACTAATAAACTTAAATCCCAAATTCAGGATATAGCCAACAACTGTCAGCCTCTCATTAAAATTATATTAGAAGAATTTGAAAATATTCTGATTATTAATGTAAGAGAGGGAGAAGACAAACCCTATAAATGTTCTTCCGGTTTTTACATTAGAGTAGGTCCAAATTCCCAAAAGCTTAACCGAAATGATATTATTGAATTCTTTAAAGCAGAAGGCAAAATCCGATTTGATGAGCTTATAAATTCACGATTTGATTACAATACCCACTTTGACCCCAAAAAACTTGAATATTTCTTGAAGCTCGCCGGTATCTCAAAAGTCCTGGATGCCCCCACCGTATTAACTAACTTAGGAGTAGCTGAAAGACAGGAAGGAAAAGTTATCTTTAATAATACTGGCATTCTCTTCTTTTCCAAAAATCTACAGGATATCTATTTCCATACTGCCATAACCTGTGCCCTCTATAAAGGAATAGAAAAAGTGGATGTATTAGACAGACGTGACTTTAACGAGGACTTAATTTCCAGCATAGATAGAACGATGAATTTTCTAAAACAATATATTCCCTTAAGATATGAAATGACTGGTGAACCAAGAAGGAGAGAAATACCTGAAATCCCTTATGAAGCCCTGCGGGAAGCGATTATAAATGCTACTGCTCACCGGGATTATTTTGAAAAAGGCACCAATATAATGGTTGAGATGTTTGATGACCGGATTGAAATTACCAATTACGGTGGACTGGCGAAAGGATTAAAACCGGAAGACTTTGGAAAGAAGAGTGTCTTAAGGAATCCTAATATTGCTAATTTGCTACATCGAGCAGGATACATAGAAAAGATGGGAACCGGCATTAATAAAATGAAAAACCTCATCTCAAAAGCCGGGTTGCCACCGATTAAATTTGAATTTGATAATTTCTTTACGGTTACATTTAAAAGACCAAAGATAGTACCTATAAAAATAGAAAATGTCCCTGAAAATGTCCCTGAAAATGTCCCTGAAGTTCAAAGGATAATCATTTTAGAGATGAAAAAGAATAACAAGATTACTTATGATGAATTAGCTAAAATCATTGGCAAAAACCGTAAAACAATTTTACGGCATATTTCAGTTTTAAAAGAGATGGGTATTATCAAAAGAGTTGGCCCTGCAAAGGGCGGTTATTGGAAAGTTATTGAGAAATAAGAGAAAAAATATAAATAGAGGATTTTTAAAACTCTTGTCGAATAATAAAATATATAACCTTTTATTAGTTATTATAAGTTTTTCAATCAGTGAGGAGAACACGTAAAATGCCATCACTACCATCCCAGGATTTAACTTTTATTACCAACGAAAAAGATCAAAGTCTCGCCAACCGATTTAGAACCCTTATCAAAGACACTCAATTTTTTGATGTTTTGGTAGGATATTTTTATACCAGCGGTTTTTACGAAATTTATAAATCTCTCGAAAGAACAGAAAAAATAAGAATCCTTGTCGGTATAAATACCAATGTTTCTAACCTTGCTGCCCACACCTTAGATGAAGATCCAATTACTTCCCCTTCCCAACAATCTCTCCAATTTTCCCATTCGGAAACAAAAAAGCAATTCTCCCAAGAAGTGACCCATGAAATGGAAAGTTCCCCGGATAGCAAAGAGGTGGAAGAAGGAGTTAGCATCTTTTTAGAATGGTTAAAAGCTGGAAAGTTAGAAATAAAAGCCTATCCCTCTGCCAATATTCATGCCAAGCTTTATATCATGACTTTTTCGGAAAGTGATCGTGACACAGGCAGAGTGATTACCGGTTCCAGTAATTTTACCAAATCCGGACTCCTTGATAATTTAGAATTTAATGTTGAGT
>CAYTVM010000217.1:0-3979 GCA_964441685.1 uncultured Atribacterota bacterium
CCCTGACCTGGGGTAAAGAAGTAAATGTTTTCATTATTTTTTCAGGTTTTTGGGAGGTTATCAGAATATCGATATCACCAATCGTCTCTTTTTTGCGTCTTAAACTTCCGGCAAAGCTTATTTTATCCGTCTCTTTTAACTGCTGCAAACTCTCTACAATCTCTTCTGCTAAAGGCAAAGCAGTACCTAAAAGAACTCTTTCTTTTCGCCTTTTATATAATTCTATTCCTCTTAAAATATTCGTTTCGGATTTCTCACCCATCCCCGGTAAGTCTTTAATCTGATGCTGCCTAACTGCTTTTTCTAATTTCTCCATATTATCCACACCTAACTCTTCATATAGAAGCTTGGCTGTCTTAGGCCCCACTTCAGAAATATCCAAAAGTTCTATCACCCCCGAAGGCATAGTCTCTTTTAATTTTTCGTAATATTCAAGTTTACCGGTGGTTAAAAACTCCTCAATCTTTTGGGCAATAGCGCTTCCAACTCCCGGAATATTGTTCAATCCTCCCTGTTGGTAAATGATTTCTATATCAATCGGCAAATTCTCTAAAACCAAAGCTATCTTTTCGTATGCTCTAATTTTAAAAGGGTTTTCTCCTTTGATTTTTAATATCCTGACAATCTGGTCAAACATTCGGGATAGTTCTAAATTTTTCAATTCGCCCACTCCCCTTATTTTTAATAAAAACCTATTTCTTTATTCTCCCCAACTACTTCTATTCTTGTTGGATTCATCTTTTATTAATTCAATCTCAAAGAGTTTTGGCCAAAATTTTCCGGTTACCCAGAGGCGATTATTCTTTGCATCATAGGCAATGCCATTAAGAACATCCACCTTCTCGCTATAGTCTTCCGGACTTAAAATTCCTTTCAGATCTATCCAGCCAGTTACCTGACCGGTCAGAGGATTAATTCTGGCGATACGTTCGGTAAGCCATATATTAGCAAAGATTTCCCCTTGCGCGTATTCTAATTCATTAATTTTGGTTACCGGAATATCGTTTTCATACACTTCTATCTGACTAATTTCCTCAAAGGTTTCAGGGTCTAAGAAATGCAATGTTGAGGTGCCATCGCTCATGATTAAAAAATCTCCATCATAAGTAATACCCCAACCCTCAGTGGGATAATTAAACTCCTGAAGTAATTTAAAATTGTATTTATCATAGACAAAGCCAAGATGAGATTTCCAGGTCAATTGAATAATCTTATTCCCATAAATAGTGATACCTTCACCAAAATATTGATTCGATAGTTCACGAATCTGTAAGATTTTTCCGGTTTCTAATTCTACTCTACGCAAGTTAGAATATTTATAAAGACCGGTACCCTCATATAAAACACCATCTTCAAATACCAATCCTTCAGTGAAAGCACTTTGGTCATGAGGATAAGTATTGAGAACCTGATAAGTATAAACGGGAATAGTATTCATATCTATAGAAGACCCTAAATTGGAGCAACAGCCACTACAAAATAGCCCTAATAATATGAGGATATTTATAAAGAATATTTTAAAAAATCGATTCATCATAATTTTTTACCTATCATAGTATTAAATCTTCTCATTATCATACCTTCTTTTTTATATTCGGCAAAGAATTAAAGAAATCCTGCTTTTTTTTGAGAAAAGTTTTTGGTTATCGAGAGAGATGAAATTTGTTCAACTCTGGCACTTTCTCTGGCCTTCCCTCTTAGTTACTTGCTAAAAAGCATAAAAAAATGTTAAAATTATAAAAATATTTAATGACTTAAAATAATTGTTAGTAGTTTTTCCATTAATATTTACTTCAATCATTAAAGTAAAGGGGAGTAAAGTTGATGTCTAAAAATCTTAATCCACTTTCTATAGAAGAAGTGGCAGAAGAATGTAAAAGTTGTGAAAAATGTCCTTTGTATCTTTCTCGCACAGAGGTTGTCCCTGGGGAAGGAAATGCAAAATCTAAAGTAATGTTCATCGGAGAAGCTCCAGGAGAAGACGAAGACCTCAATGGTAAACCTTTTGTGGGTAAAGCTGGCCAACTTTTAACTAAGATTCTACAATCGGTTGATATTAAAAGAGAAGATATATTCATCACTAATATGCTAAAATGCCGACCACCTGCTAATCGCAATCCTTCTAAAAGTGAGATAGAAACCTGTCTTCCCTATTTAGAAACCCAGATTGCTTTAATCAATCCCAAAATTATTGTTACATTGGGTAATATCCCCACTCAATACCTTTTAGAAACTACTCAAGGAATCACTAAAATTCGAGGCCAGTGGTTTGACTGGTTAGGAGGAATAAAGATATTTCCTATGTTTCATCCCAGTTATTTATTAAGAAACGAAGCAACTTTCCCGGGCAGCCCCAAAGAGCTAACCTGGAAGGATATAAAAACTCTTAAAAAAGCTATTGATGAACTTTAATACTTACTTTTGCTTTTTATTCTGAGTCATTATTTTCTGCAGAAATATTATCTTGCAGCTCAATCTGTTGCAAAAGGTCTTCCTTACCATTTTCTATATGTCTTTTCATTAATTGTTCTACCAGTTCTTCATCTTTTTTGATAAGAGCTTCTAAGATTACCTTATGTTCTTCTATTGATTCTTTCTGTCTTTTTTTTCGAGATAATATCTCGGAAAAACGTTTTCCGGACTTTTTGTAAACACCATCCAATAAAAAGATTAGCTCTTTATTATTACAGCTTATTTCTATGATTTGGTGAAATTTTTTATTTAACTCAAAGATTTCTTTTAGGGAACCTTCTCTTAATGATTGTTCACTTTGGAGGATAATCTCCTCTAAGTGTTTTATCTGAAGGGGAGTAATATTGTGGGCTGCTTTTCTGGCAGCCAAGCCCCTTAGGACACTATTTATATCGTAAAACTCAGTCAGCTCTTCAGTGGTGGGGAGAGGAGCTACTCTTACTCCCTTAGGAGGAGAAGGGACTGCCAGACCTTTTTGTACTAATTCTATTATGGCTTCTCTAATTGGAGTCCTGCTTACCTTCATTAATTTAGCCAGTTTTGATTCTACCAATCTTTGCCCTGGTTTTAAATCACCTCGAAAGATAGCTTTGCTCAAAATAGAATAGACCTTATCCCTGGTTACTTCCTTTTCACTTAGGTCTACCTTAAAGCTATATTCTGGGAAATTGTGGAGTAAATTATTGGTGGCCACACTACTTTTCTCCTTAATTATAATAAAAAATTTTAATAATAATAGGATAAATATACCAATACTCACTTCTTTACAGAATGAGTATCGATTAGACATATTAAAAATAAATATTTTTCTTAAATATTATATCTTAATTTATTTGACTGATGGTTAAAGTAATTTTAAAAAATTTTTCAACTTAATGACGTAATTCTAAAAGTTTGAAGTTCTTCTTTAAAATACGGATAGCTCTTTCGGGGTCAAGTCTACCGTAAAGCCCACCCACTGTGGAAAGAATATAAGAAGCATCAAGCAACACTTTTTTGTTCGGTCTTAAAATGGTATATTCCTCCGGATTAAAAAGTGCACCTTTAGCAATTGTTTTTATATTTTCCCAAAGATAATCCTTATTTTCCTTACACTTATGATAAATTGTTCCGCCAACTAAAACCAAAGTACAATCTTGAGTATAAAAGTTGATTCCTTCCTGTAAAAAATAGACATCCGTTTCTTTTACATGTCCTACATTATTTGCAGTAGCTATAGCCAAAGTTTCTTTAGCAAGAATACTTCTTACGAAATTTTCTTCTTCTGTTTTGGGCATTATATGAGGATTATTATGAATCCATTTCAGGTATTTACTTAATTTTATATGCCACTTTCCACCTTTTTTCTCAAGAAATTGATCAAGATTATCGCCATTTCCTTGAAAATTAGGATATTTTTGATTAAAATTGTCACAAATTTCCTTTTCTATCCACCCGCTTCTAAATTTTTCCAGTTCCATTAAATTTTCTGCATTATAGGCTAATCCATATTTACCTTCTACTCTTC
>CAYTVM010000218.1:0-3978 GCA_964441685.1 uncultured Atribacterota bacterium
TGAAAATAAAATGAGCGGTAATGGTTTTAATCTCTAAAGTCATTTTATCCTCCTTATATTCTGCGCGAATATATTTCTACCTAGTTAGTATTCTCCTTGTATTGTCATTATCAATGGGACGATTATAAACCAATTGACCGCCAACGTAAGTTTGCAACACATGAAGGTATTGAGTCTGGTCAATAGGCAATTGAAGTGGATTTTCTGATAACAAAATAAAATCTGCCAGCATGCCTTCTTCAATTCTTCCCTTGTTCTCATGTAATGCATAAGATGCATCTTCGGTAAATATTTTTAATGCATCTTTTATTCCAATCCTTTCTTTTCTTACCCAATCAGGCATTTCTTCCCCATCCAAATATTTATGAGAAACAGAGAAATAAAGTTCTAAAAAAGGATCAGCATCCGTAACTGGACAGTCGGAGGAACCGGCCACTCTAATGCCTTTGTTTATGACTCTTTTTAAAGGGTAAGCCTGTTGAATTCTTTCCCTGCCCAATCGCTTCTCTGCCCAAGGACTGTCTGTTCCGACAAATACAGGTTGAATAACAGCAATTATTTTTAGTTTTTTCATTTGTTCTAAATGTTCTTCATTGACCAATTGGATATGTTCTACCCGATGTCTTAGAATTTTATTTCGGGTACAGGACAAAGCATCAAGAGCAAGGGTTAAAGCTTTATCTCCTATGGCATGAATGGACAACTGCATGTCCATTTCATCCGCTTTTTGAGCTAAATCTACTAACTTCTTCGGACTAATGCGTAAAAGACCATAATTACCGGAATCATCAGCATAGGGTTCATAAAGAGCTCCGCTTGATGCACCGAAACTTCCGTCAATGAAAAGTTTTAATCCCCTAACTTGCACAAATCCCAAGTTATTTTTTTTCATCTCTTTTTTAATTCTTTCATTATCCTTAAGGCAAGATTCATTCAGATAAGTATGTACCCGCATTTTTAGATAACCTTTTTCTTCCATTTCCCGATAAAATTCCAATGTTTCAAAATTAATTCCCATATCGCTTACGCTGGTTAAACCTTTAGAGAAAAATTCTGCTTGGACTTCTAAAAAATATTTAAGCATAGAATCTTTTATTATGGGATTATCTAATATACTATCAATCGGAAGAGCCTTATCAATTAATATGCCATTCGGTTGACCATTTAAAAACCGACCAATTTTACCGCCTTCCGGCTCTTTTGTATTCCGGTTAATCTTTAAACGTCTTAAAAATTTAGAATTCACCACACCAATATGTTCATCAAAACGAAGAATAAATATAGGGATTTCAGAAGAAACACTGTCCAAATCAATTCGAGTAGGCATTCTCCCTTCCGAAAATTTTTCATGATCAAAACCCCAGCCAATAATTATCTCCCGATTTATCCCCTTTTTTAACATCTCTTGTAACCCTTCAACCGAAACGCAATTTCTTAAGTCAATAGCTGAAGAAAGCAACGTATATAGAGAAAGATGCATATGAGCATCAGTAAAAGATGGAAGCAAGTAATTTTCTCTTAAATCATGAATTTTTGAAAAAGATTGATTAAGATTATCTAAATACTCCTTATTGGAGATTGTTTTAATAATCCCATCTTCTACAATTAAGGACCAGAGACCTTTTTTGTCTATCTGTTTAAAATTATTAAATAAAATACTGATAATTTATTCTCCTTAAATCTGTCAAATTTTTATATAGAACAGAGAACCGCCCGTATAGTCTTTTCTCTGATCACTTTCATTTCATCGGGATTGCCAGGCGCCTCTACAAATTCCTTTTCTCTTCTTTTAATTCTTCCTTAATATAATTAAAATACCTTTTGCCAATAATTTCCTCTTTTGGTGGTATGGTGCGAGTATCCCGCTACAACGACTCGGGTTATTCTTAGCATATCTAGATTATATATCTTTTAAGTAGAAGCAATGTCAATGAAAATTGGTGCCGTCCCTATTATTTCTATTATTTCCGATTTATTTGATTTATTTGTTATAGTTTTTCTTGATATATTCACGAAGGATTTCTAAAATCTCCGGAAAATTTCTCCTTCCAAAGCCAATTCGAACATAACCGCTTTCATATTCAAAAATTTCTGAAGGAACTATCATCACTCCCGTTTTTTCTACCAGTTTCCGGCAAAATTCAAGAGTTGTTTCCGGTATACTTAATTTGGCAAAACACGTAGAGCCTGCTTTTGGTGGAATAAAATCAATAAAACCGGCATGCTCCGATTTGAATTTTTCAAGTAAGCCAATATTTTTTTGAATTTTAGTCAAATTTGGCTTGATAAAATCCTCTTTATGATTGATGGCAATCAGTGATAATATTTCGCTGGGTGCACTGTTACATATAGTTAAATAATCCTTATAGGAAACAACCTTTTTCAATAATTCTGTATCTTGACAAGCTAACCAGCCGATACGGAGACCTGCCAATCCGAAACTTTTTGCCATTCCCCATAAACTGATTCCTTTTTCGTAAATATCACAAATGCAGGAGATTTCTCTAGTATTTGGTAAGGCTAGAAGGTGATACATTTCATCGGAAAATAAATAGATATCATTATTTTGAGCGATTTCCACAATTTTTAACAGTTCTTCACGGGTTGGAAATGCACCAGTTGGATTATGCGGAAAATTAACAATGATTAGTTTAGTATTTTCTTTTACAAAATTCTCAAGGTGCAATGGGTTATAGTGCCAGTTCTCTTTATTTGGTTCCCAAAAAGATAGCTCGCATCCAATAGATTTTGAAACCTGGTATAGAGATTGATAACTTGGAGACATACAAATCACATGGTCTGTCGGTTTTAATAAAATATTCATTAAAATGAAATTGGCTTCGCCCGGAGAAGAGATAATAATATTATTCGGTGTTATGTTTTGATAAAGACAGCTAATGCTTTCTCTTAACCGGGTATTACCTTCCGATTCTGTGTAGCCCAGTGTTAAAGATTCCCATAATTTTAGTTCTTCCAGTGAGGCATGATTTAATATATACTTTAACGGATAACCATCACAATCAGAGCTGGAAAAAAGATATTTGGTTTTAAATTCATACTGGGCAAAGTATCGTTCCAGTTTGAAATTTTCTAAGAGCATTTTTTATACCTCATTTCTTGGAAAATATAAAGGACTTGTATGGGGGACGGTTATTTATCACACTTCAAAAATATATATTTACCTTATTGAATCACCGGCAGCGGTTAAAAGAATTAGTTTTTCTAATTTTTCTACATCTTAATATTAATACCATAAAAAGTTTATAAAATCCTTCTTTTTGAAAGAAAAGTTTTTAGTTTTTAGACAGAAAAGAAAGGGATGGATTCCCACTCCTCGATCAGGTCGAGGATAAGTTTCGTGGGAATGATAAATGGAGAAAATGTGTAAAGTCTGTGGGAAAATATCTCCTTAAAAGCCTTATATAATAAAGCTTTTTACCTACATCTAAAATAAGCCATTTTAAGTGATTTTAAGCGCCTATTTTAAAAAACAAAAGGAACAGAGAACCATCCCCTGTTCCTTTTCAATTAATTCTTATTTCTTATTGCTTCGTCCCAAGCTGCCGCTGTGATTCTTTTAGCCAGTACTCGGCTTTGGCATTATCGGGCTCTAACTCCAGGACTTTTCGGTAATTTTGGATTGCTTGCTGATAATCTCCGGTTTCAAAATATACCCTTGCCTGCCAGTAATAGGCTTCGGCAAACCTTGGATTTAAGCGAATTGCCTCACGATAGGAATTGATTGCCTGGTTGAAGTTCTTACCTTCATAATAATTATACCCCTGTTCATACAGGTGGTATGCTTGCTTGCCATACTTGATGGATGCCTGTATTTTGTCATAAAAATACTGTGCTCTGGGATAGTTAGGATCAAGGTTGAGTACTCTCTCCCAGTAAAATAAGGAATTTTCTAAATCATCTGCTTCATAAAAGACCCGGGCAGCCCAATAATTGGAATCAATTAATTCAGGATACTCT
>CAYTVM010000219.1:0-3975 GCA_964441685.1 uncultured Atribacterota bacterium
TAATAAATGGCTTTTCTTTAAATTTTAGTCCTTCGATAATGAATTTATTAAAAGGAGCAAGTTATTTGGTATTTGGAGTAGCTACCATAGGAAACTCTTTAGAGAATAAAGTTTTTGAATTATTTTCTCAAGGAGAATATCCTCGAGCAGTAGCTCTCGATGCTGTGGGCACAGTGTCAGTTAGATCTTTAAGCAATTATATGAGAAGTTTAGTCTGCCAGGAATCAAAGGAACAAAATCTCCAAACGACTAAATATTTTAGTCCTGGCTCCGGTGATTGGGATATAAGCCAACAGAAAAATATTTTTCAAATGATTCCCGTTGATAAAATTGGAGTAAAATTGACTGAGTCCTATATGATGGTTCCCCAAAAATCCTTGTCCTGGATAATAGGGATAGGTAAAAATATTACAATACCTTCTAAAAATGATCGTTCTTGCCAAATATGCCAGGCAACGAATTGTCAATTTAGGGGAACTTTTTAATTGATTTTTTATTGCTTTATTATATCTGTTATCTAATATTAATATTTTAGCACTTCTTTATTAACCAGGTTTAATGGTTTTCTTCCTTCTAAAACTCTTTTCACCTCTTGGGCAGCTGATTCTCTTAATTCCGTTTCTGCTTCGACTGAATTCCAAGCAACGTGAGGTGTGTAGATTATATTATCAGCATTGATTATATCAATGAGTGATGGCGGATCTTTTTCCAATACATCTAATGCTGCTCCTGCAATTTTTCCATCTTGCAGAGCTTTATATAATGCCTTCTGATTAATAATTTCTCCCCGACTGGTATTGATTATAAAAAGTCCTTTTTTCATTATTGCTATTTCCTTAAAGTCAATTAAATGTTTGGTATATTTATTTAAAGGACAATGTAGAGAAATATAATCTGATTGGCGTAAAAGAGCTTCTAGTTCTACTTTTTTAGCGCCATATTTAGATATTATTTTATCATTTACCAAAGGATCATAAACAATTATTGAAAATTTAAAAGGACGAAATTTCTCTGCTACACTTTTTCCGATATTGCCAAAGCCTATGATTCCTAAAACCTTATTCTCCAATCTAAAAATAGGATCACCTACCAGAGGATCCCAGCATCCTTTTTTTACTGACTGGTCATATTTCGAGATTTTTCTTATTAGATTTAATAACAAAGCAACAGTATGAGTAGAGACTTCTTCTACACAATATCGAGGAACATTAACGACGAATATTTTCTTAAGAGTTGCGGCCTCTAAATCAATATTGTCTACTCCAACTGCGTATTTTACTATGACTTTGCACTGATGTAAATTTTCTATTACTTTTTTTCCAATCGGAACATAAGAAACCAGTAAACCATCCATATCCGAACAGATTTTAATGACATCTTCTTCAGTCTTGCAATGGCTAACAAATACCTCGGCATTGATTCCAGCAAGGATTTCTTTTTCTATATGAAAATTCTGATGATAGGGGTCGGTTATTAGTACCTTAAATTTCGAATTCATTTTTACTCACACTCTAATAATTATTTTTAAATTTTCCGGTTTAAGATAATTATCAAGAGCTTCTGCAATATTTTTAAGTGGTTCGATTGAAGTTATTAATGGAGTTATTAATATGCGGCTTTCTTTTAATAATTTTAAAGCAATGTTAAAATGAAAAGGTTTGTAGGCGGAGGTTCCGATAATTTTAATTTGGTCGTAGTGTATCCGATTAGAATTGAATAATATCTCAGGTTTTGAAATAGCACTTCCAAAAATAAATAATGTTCCTTGTTTTCTGGTAAATGAAAAATTTTCTTGGATAATGCTTTCTTTGAGGACAGTGCTTATCACTAAATCGGCACCTTCAGAACCAGTCTGTTTCATAATGAATTTTTCTAAATTTACTTTCCTTGGGTTAACTACAACGGCTCCAAAATTTTTTGCAATATCTCTTCGGTATTTATTAATTTCACTGACTATAACTTTTGATGCCCCGCTTAATAAGCTTAACTGAAGCAGTAATAAACCCATTACACCTGCGCCGATAATTACAATGGTATCTCCCAGCTTAATACTGCATTTTTCCAGAGCTTCGATACAGCAAGCAATAGGTTCTAAAAATGTAGCTTCATTGGTAGATAATTTATCGGGGATTTTAAGTAAAGCAATTTTAGCGAATTTTTCTTTTATGGAAACATATTCAGCAAAGCCTCCATTTGATGCTCTTTGTTTATTTTCACATAATTCGAATGATCCTCTTTGACAATAGCTGCAATATCCGCAGTTAACCGCATGAATGACTGCTACTCTATCTCCTTTTTTAAAATCTTCATTTTTCTTTGAAATTTTAGCTATAGTGCCCACATACTCATGACCTAATATTACAGGAGGTTTAAAATAATGGCTTTGACCTTCTTGATATGCTTTAACGTCAGACATGCAAATTCCACAGGCAACAATTTTTATTATAATATTATCCTGATTTGCAGGGAAATCCACTTCTTCAATTTTTATATCTTTTTTTCCATATAAAACCGCCGCTTTCAACATTTACCTCCTAAGTTTTAATTTAAAAAATATTTAAATTTCTCCCAGCTCTTTAAATAATCCTAGATTATTTTGATAAAGTTTTTTATAAATAAGAAACAAACGCGAATAATAATGGTAGTGTTTTTCCATATTAGGCTGGAATATTCTATCTATATGTACCATCTCTTTTGCAGCTTCATTAAAACTATAGATTTTTAATCCCATCATTGCTAAGATTGCTCCGCCTAATAATCCACTTTCGTAAATCTTTAATTTAATAACTTCTTTCCCCAGAATATCAGCTTTAACCTGATTTAGATAATTATTTTCGGCACCGCCTCCAGAAACTCTCAAATAATCAGGAATATTTTCTTGATTAGAGATATTTCGTAAAATTTCGAAATTCTGCAAAATACTAAATCCAATTCCTTCCAATATAGCTTGATAAAGGTCAAATTTCGAGTGTTGACTATTTAATCCAAAAAATATTCCTCTTGCGCTCGAGTCCCATATTGGACTCCTTTCTCCTTCTATATAGGGGAGAAATACCAAAGGTTTAATTTCGGTAAAAGCATTTTTATTATTTTTAAGAATCATTTCATTTTGATTTTTATCATTCCCTATAATATTTTTTATATACCAATCAATGGACTTTCCACTTGCCTGAGTTGCTTCAAAGATAATTTGGAGGTTATTGTAAAATGGATAACCAAAATAGGGTTGTTTCTTTGTTTGGAATAGATTAAATTGTTGGTCAATTGAAATTCCTATAATTTCAGAAGTGCCACTAATATTATAACACATATTTTTTTTAGTGATTCCCGTACCTACTATACTGGTAATAGAATCCATTTCTCCAGCAATGACCGGAATTCCTTTCGGTAAGCCAATTTCATCTTCCAATGATTTTGTGGTAGTCCCAATTATACTGTAGGAAGAAACAGCTTTTGGTATAATAGATTCAGGAATTTCTAACATATTAAGGAACTTGGAATGCATCTTTCCGGTTTTAACATCTATAAAATCCCTACCGCTTAAAAGGCTGGTTTTAGTCTCCCCGGTTAGCCTGAAATTTATGTAGTCTTTGGGTTCAAGAAGTGCATGGATTTTTTCCATCGTGTTGGGTTCATTATTTTTTAGCCATATTAGTTTAGCAATACGAGAGCTCGGAGTAAGGGGAGAAATCATTATCGATGTATAAAACTCCTCTTTTAATCTCTCTTTGATATATTTTACTTCCTTAAAAGCTCTACTATCTTGCCAGATAATAGCTGGTCTTAAAACTTTTCCTTGTCTATCAACACAAACTAAAGTAGGGCTATGTCCACAGCAAGCAATACCAATAATAGAATATTTGGAAATTTTTGTATTTTGTTTTTCCTTTAGAATTTGATTGATCCCAGATTTTACAGCATGCAACCAATCCTCAGGGTTTTGGTCTATAATATTAGGGTTTAAGTAATGAGTAT
>CAYTVM010000220.1:0-2494 GCA_964441685.1 uncultured Atribacterota bacterium
CCTAATTCAGGACCAAGCATTTCAATTAAAAATGATCCCAGGATTACGCCAATTGGACGTTTCCTTAGAAAATGGAAAATTGACGAATTACCAGAACTCTGGAATGTCTTGATTGGCGATATGAGTTTTGTTGGGCCAAGACCTGATGTGCCTGGTTATGCAGACAAGCTTAAAGGTGAAGAAGAACTGATACTTACAATAAAACCCGGGATAACCAGCCCGGCCAGCTTAAAGTATCTGGATGAGGAAGAATTATTGTCAAAAGTTGATGATCCAATAAGTTATAATGATGAAGTAATCTTTCCTGATAAAGTAAAAATAAATCTGAAATATTTCAAAAAAAGAAATCTTGTTCTTGATATGAAGGTAATCTTTTTCACAATAATGCGTAAAAAGGATTTCATCTTTTAGCGAAATTAATCCACTGATTAGAAGTAAATTTCAATGAGTTATGACTTCTAAGATATTATGTACTATTAATAACAAATATGAGGATCATAAAATAAACGATTTAGTAATATTTTCGTGAAATCAATGCATTTACTCTCCAATAAATTAGAGTTAAGATATTTAGCTATTACCATTAATTTGTTAATTTTCAGGATAGCTTTTCCTTTCCTTGAATACCTTTTCATACCATGCAGTCTTTTACTGATCTTTTATGGTTTTTACTTATTTTTAATTGATAAGCGAAGATTCCTGTTCATAAAAAGCTTCATTAAATCCTTTTATCTGTTCATTCTAATTGGATTAGCATATCTAATACCTCTGTTATATACTTCGGATTTTACGATATTGATTCTCCGGGAGGCTTCAACATTTATATTTTTTGTCGGCCTGATGATAGTCACTATGTTCTTAATAAAGACTATAGAGCATTTTGATTTGTTTCAAAAAGAATTTTTTTGCCAAGTCCTGGCAATATCGATTACAGCAGCAATACTGGGAATCACCAAATTAGTTTTTCATTTATATGGTACTGATTTTCTTTTTCTTATAAAAGAAAATAAATATCCTGAAGGTACTTCCCTAAAATTAGATAATAACTTCTTTTCACTTGTGAGTATTTTAGGAATGATTCTGATTGTGGGTAAACTTAAGAAACCACTCAAGAAAATAAAATCTATTTCATACCAGGCTTTTTTATTCTTATTTACAGCTAATATCTTCCTTTCATCTTCCCGAAGAGCAATCTTTTTTCTTTTCCTAATGATTGTTGTTATAATCATCGACAATATAATAGCCTTGATTAAATCGAAAAGAAATAACAGGAAAACAAACTGGAATAAGAATTATATTTTATTTTTTATACTGGCATTTCTGTTCTTTTCAGCAACATTATATTATGTATTGGGATTAGAATCGTCATTAAAATCGAACATAGCACGAGACTTGAAGCTAAAACCTCAAATTGTAAATAAAGATTTAAAAGGTTTATTTACAGAATATTCGACCCTTTTCAATAGAGACAACAGTAATGATAGATTTCTTATTCTGAATAAGGCATTTAGATATGATCCTTTGGATCCTGCAACCGGCTGGGGGACAAGAGCGTATCAATCAGTATTTAATTTAACCGGGCCTGGTTCCGATCTCATACCTGAAAATGCAATAGGATATAAACTGGATAAAACATCTGATGCCAGTAACTATAAAGAAAACTCTTCTTCTTATACGTTAATTGGAGATTCGGTTGTAATCCAAAATGAGGTAGTGATATCCTCAGTATACTGTTTTGTTTCTGAAGATTTTAACGGTGACTGGGTGAGATTAAGTGCTGAAGGAAAATCAACAGGAAATAAAACATCATACTATGATCTGAAATCCAGGGGGACATGGCAAAAACTTGAAATAAATCCAAAAGGTCTAAATGGGAAAGTTCCGGTATACTTATATTTTACTAAATACAATTGCAATAATTTTGATAACCTTGAAGGATATGTGATCTTTGCATATCCTGAATACAAGAAAATTAAAATCGACTCCCGTGATCCCGCAACTGGTTGGGGAACGAGAATATATCAGCCCGCTTATAATTTAACCGGCCCCGGTTCCGAACAAATACCAGCTAATTCAATCGGATATAAACTGGATAAAACATCAAATGCCAGCACTGCAAATGGCAACTCATCTTCTTATACACTAATTGGAGATTCAACAGTAAAATCTAACGAAATTGTTATTTCGACAGTATATTGCTTTGTTTCTGAAGATTTTAATGGAGATTGGGTCAGATTAAGTGCAGAAGGACAATCATCAGGAATTAAGACATCATACTATGATCTGAAATCAAAGGGTACATGGCAAAAACTGGAAATAAAACCAAAAGGTCTCAATGGGAAAGTGCCGGTATACTTATATTTCGCCAAATACAAAAGTGATAATTTTAATAACCTTGAAGGATACGTGATTTTTGCATATCCTGAATATAAGAAAATAAAAATCGACTCCCGTGATCCCGCAACTGGTTGGGGAACGAGAATATATCAGCCCG
>CAYTVM010000220.1:2594-3975 GCA_964441685.1 uncultured Atribacterota bacterium
AGTGATAATTTTAATAACCTTGAAGGATACGTGATTTTTGCATATCCTGAATATATAAAAACAAGAATTAGAACACAGGATTCTGTAATTTTTATAGATGAATCCAATACTAAAAACATCATATATCCTGAGGATGGTGTAAAAAATACAACAGAAAATAAGGAGCAAATAGTACAGGGGATAAAAGCAGATAAAATGACTAAATTTGATTCTCTCAGTATTATCTCTTTACCTGATAGTATTTTGGGAGATACAATTCCATTTATTGTGAGTAATGATCCCTTAACTTCATCAAGAATTGACCGTTGGAGATTTTCTTACGAATATTATATTAAGAACTATAACTGCCTTGAAAAGACATTCGGTGGTGGATTTGACTATCTGAAAGCATTCGGGTCAACATTTTTTAATGATCCTGATCATATGGATTATCCACATAATACCCTGATATCTTCAGTACTATACTCCGGAATTTTAGGGGGCATTATTTATCTCATATTTATTATTCAGTCTTTGAGACTATATTTTAAGTTTCGCAAATATAATTTTGAATTTTTCCTTTTTTACCTTGTGACATTTTTCTTTGTTTTTTTCAGCAGTAACAGTCATTTTGAACTTCCCTTATTTACCTTTTTATCACTGATTCCGTTCTTAGTTAACTATTTGGCAGAAAAAGGGAAAACAGATTCTTAATTTGACATTTTAAAATTTATATACTCAGCATATCAATTTAGTTACTAAAATGGGAAATATATCCTAATAATAAAAGCAATCTCTGGATCAGTTAATAAATCAATAATCAAAAAAATATGAAATCAAAAATCTGGCTTTCCCCGCCTCACATGTCAGGGGAAGAGATGAAATATATCCACGAAGCTTTTGACACTAACTGGATTGCACCAACTGGTCCAAATGTTGATCAATTTGAACAAGAGTTGGCGCAGTATACCGGGTCAAAATATGCAGCCGCACTTAGCTCCGGAACAGCCGCAATACATTTAGCTCTTATTATTCTGGGAGTCAAACAGGGTGATATAGTATTATGTTCCTCTTTTACATTCTCTGCCTCGGTAAACCCAATTATTTATTGTAACGCAAATCCGATACTGATAGATTGTGAGTATGACTCATGGAATTTGGATCCAACACTACTGGAAAAATCAATCCTGGATTGATTGAATAAGGGAGTAAAACCTAAAGCCTTAATAGTGACACACCTCTATGGCATGCCAGCAAAAATGGATGAGATAATTAGTATTACAAGAAAATTTGATATACCTGTAATAGAAGATGCAGCGGAAGCACTTGGATCAACATATAAAGGACAGCATGTAGGGACTTTCGGTGATATTGGTATTTTATCCTTTAATGGCAATAAGAT
>CAYTVM010000221.1:0-3964 GCA_964441685.1 uncultured Atribacterota bacterium
TAACGATGATCCATTATGGCTCATTGCTTCTACTTGTGCTTATATAAAGGAAACTGGAGATTTTTCAATTCTTAATGAGGAAATTAAGTATTCGGATATACCTGGTAGTAAAGCTACTATCCTCGATCATCTTACCCTTTCTATTCATTATACCCTAAATAATTTAGGACCGCACAATCTTCCTCTTATTGGCCATGCCGACTGGAATGATTGTCTTAACCTCAATTGTTTTTCCAAAGTGCCCGGAGAATCTTTTCAGTCAGTCGGAGATATAAACGGAGGGGCAGCAGAATCGGTAATGATTGCCGGTTTATTTCTCTATGTGTGTCGTGAATTCATAAAACTTTGTCAACAGATTGGTGCTGAAGAAAAAATGAGTGAACTCAATAGAGGACACAAACTTATCCATAAAGCGGTTGAAGAACATGGATGGGATGGAGAATGGTTTTTACGAGCTTATGACTATTTTGGAAATAAAGTAGGGTCTAAGGAATGTGAAGAGGGAAAGATATTTATTGAATCTCAGGGTTGGTGTATTATGGGTGGTGTTGGCTTAAAAGATGGTAGAGCTCGGATGGCTTTAAATAGCGTGCAAAAATATTTATCGACTCCACATGGCATTATGTTACTACAACCTGCATATTCTCACTATTATTTAAATTTAGGAGAAATTTCTTCCTATCCTCCAGGATATAAAGAAAATGCAGGGATATTTTGCCATAATAATCCCTGGATTTCTATAGCAGAGACGATAATGGGAAATGGTGATAAAGCTTTTGACTATTATTTAAAAATTTGTCCAAGTACCAAGGAAAATTTGATAGAAACCTATCGTTGTGAACCCTATGTGTACGCTCAGATGATCGCTGGTAGAGATGCATCAACCTATGGTGAAGCTAAAAACTCCTGGTTGACCGGTGCAGCAGCCTGGAGTTTTGTAACCATTACCCAGGCTATTTTAGGAATTAAACCTGATTATCAGGGTTTGTTGATTGACCCTTGTATTCCCAAAAGTTGGAAGGAATATAGGGTTATTCGGCTCTTCCGTGGCGTAAAGTATCATATTACCGTAAAAAATCCTGAGGGGGTTAGTAAGGGAGTCAAACATTTGCTAATAAATGGAAAGTCGATCGAAGGAAATCTAGTTCCCTATAAAACGGAAAATAAAGAGGTAGAAGTTACTGTAATTTTGGGGTAGCTAATAGTGAAGGTGTAAAGTATTGAATTACGGATATTTTGATAAGGAAAATAATGAATATGTCATCACGCGTCCTGATACGCCAACTCCCTGGATCAATTATCTGGGACAGGGAAAGTACGGAGGCATTATTTCTGCAACGGCGGGTGGTTACAGTTTCTACAGAGATCCCAGAAACTGCCGTGTTACACGGTACCGCTACAATGGCGTTCCGATGGATAGGCCGGGACGGTATATATATATCCGTGATCAGGAAACGGGAGAGTATTTTTCTCCTTCCTGGAACCCTGTTCAGAAGGATCTGGATCACTACGAATGTCGGCATGGTCTCGGCTATACCCGGATTACTGGAGAGTTAGGAGGAATTGAAGGATCTACAACATATTTCGTACCCAAGGGGAAAGATTTCGAAATATGGAGGCTTTTACTGAAAAATAAATCCGAAAAAAAACGGGTATTACATGTTTTTAGCTATGCAGAATTCTGTTTCTTTGATGCAATAATGGATCAACAGAATGTCGATTGGGTTCAGCAGATTATGCGCTGTGAGTTTAAAAATAATATTATTTATTTTCACCGCTATGATGAAATACATGGCTTTTCCTTCTTTTTCAAAGTGGGCAAGCTGCACTCTTATGACTGTGGTAGGGATCAGTTTTTAGGTTTACACGGACACGAGGGCAGACCTTTGGCTCTGCAAAAAGGAGAGTGTTCCAATTCACAGATATTTCGTGCAAATGGTGTTGCTGCAACTTGTACTGAAATTACATTTGATCCGGGCGAAGAGAAAGAATTTCTCTACTTTCTGGGCAAGATTGACAAAAAAGAGGATGCGGTCAGGATACAAAAAACATACGGGAATTCAAAATCGGTTGAGTTGATGTGGAAAGAATTGAACGAATACTGGAAAGAGCTTATCTCTCATTTTCATGCAGATACCCCTGATGAAAAAATGAACCTCATGCTCAATACCTGGAACCAGTATCAGAATATGGCAACATTTCACTGGTCACGATTTGTTTCTATGTATCAGCTGGGTATAGCTCGGGGATTGGGTACTCGGGACTCAAATCAGGATACGCTGGGAGTAATACATACCATACCAGAGCAGGCAAAAGAGCTCATTGTACATCTTCTTAAAATACAATTTTCGGAAGGGGATGCATATCATCAATTTTTTCCATTAACCGGGCAGGGAGATGGTAGTGGCTTTTCCGATGACCACTTGTGGTATATCCTATCGGTAAGTTCCTATCTAAAAGAAACGGGAAATATTGGATTCCTAAAGAAAATACTTCCCTTTGCAGATGGGAAAGGTTCTGGCAGCGTTTATGAGCATCTGTTCCGAGCGGTAGATTTTTCCATGAATAAGAAGGTTGGACCAAATGGCCTCCCGCTCATCGGAGAAGCAGATTGGAATGACACCTTAAATCTCGATAAAGGAAATGGAAGGGCGGAATCTATCTTTACGACAAATCTTTTGGGTGTTGCCCTCCAGGAAATGTCTGAAATAGCACATCAGCTTGGAAAAGAGAAGGATGAGAAAAATTACAAAGGATGGTATAGCCAAATAAAGAATAAGGTTAATGAGGTTGCATGGGATGGGAAATGGTACATCAGAGCTTTTGATGATTTTGGCGGGAAAATAGGTTCTCAGTCTTCTGAGAAAGGAAAATTTTATTTAAACGCCCAAGTATGGTCTGTTCTGTCAGGTTTTGCAGAAAAAGAAAGGGCCGTTCAAATTATGGATCTCGTTTACCAACGGCTAAATACTGAACATGGAATTATTTTATCTGAGCCACCCTATGAAGGATTTAATGAGAAAATAGGGGGGACAACAACTTTTCCCCCGGGGGCGAAGGAGAATAGTGGAATTTTCTGCCATGCAAATCCATGGGCTGTGATTGCAGAAACAATTCTACGGCGAGGTGATAGAGCTTTTATGTACTATTCCCAAATTTTGCCACCCAAGTGGAATGATAAAGCAGATTCTTTTGAAATTGAACCGTATGTCTATTGTCAGAATATACTCGGTAAGCATCATCCCCAGTTTGGATTGGGGCGAAATTCCTGGCTTACGGGAACAGCATCGTGGAACTTTGTGGCTGCTGTATATTATATTCTTGGTATACGTCCCCACTACGAGAGTTTCATTATTGATCCTTGCATCCCCTCGCGATGGCATGGATTTACCTGCTGGCGTTGGTTTAGAGGAAAGCTGTTTAACATTCGGGTAGCGAATCCGAATGGTAGATGTACCGCTGAACCAGGGCAGTTATTCCTTAATGGTAAAGAAATCAAAGGAAACAGAGTACTTCTTAGCGAAACTGACCAGGAAAACGAAGTTAGATTTGTTATGTAAGAAGCATTAAAAGAAATTCGAGATATCTTTCCAGAAAGAAAAAACTATTATTTAGATATCCTTTTATTTTCTATGACCCAAAAATAAGTTTTATTGGTTGGTTAATTCTCATGATAGTTATTTCACCATTCTTACAGGTGCTAACTACAATTTTTGCATCTTTTATCACTTTAATTAGAATAGAATAAAAAAAATAGCAATAACGTATAATAAAGTATATGCGTTCCAATTCGCTCCGGGCTTTTCCTCATTCGCTTTACCCCCAAGAATTCGACAAGAAGTTTAAATATATCCTTCTGATTCTGATTTCATGATCCTAGAATATTGAAGGTGTTTATTATTTTTTACTAAAAAAGAAGGATTTTTTAAAAGATTTGCCGTATAAAGAATATAGAAAAATTGTA
>CAYTVM010000222.1:0-3951 GCA_964441685.1 uncultured Atribacterota bacterium
TTACAGCGATAGTCGGTATCGGGAATAAGCTTGCAAAAAAGATTGTGTTAGAATTGAAAGAAAAAATAAGCAAAATTACCTTCCTGGAAGCAGGTGTAGATGAAACCTTTAAATCTGAAAATATAAATGATGCTGTAGATGCTCTTAAAGTGTTAGGGTATACTTACAAAAAAGCAAAGTTCGCAGTGGAAAAAACCCAAGAAAAATTTAAAGGGCAATTAACGGTGGAAGAATTAATTCGAGAATCTCTGAAGATTACAGGCAATTAGTATTTTTACTTATTGAAAACTTTCAATAAGTGCAATTGTTAGCATTGAAATGATTCGTTTTAATAGATGATGGAGTAAATAGATGGAATTTAAAGAAAAAACTATTGATTTAGGATTAAGAAAAGAAGAACCAGATTTAGATATAAACTTAAGGCCTAAATTTTTTAAAGAATTTATTGGTCAAGAAAATATTAGAAAAAATTTTAAAATATATATAAGCGCTGCGCAAAAAAGGAAAGAGCCCATTGATCACATTCTTTTATATGGCCCTCCAGGTTTAGGTAAGACTACCTTGGCTTATATAATATCTAATGAGATGGGAGTTAATATTAAGATGACTTCTGGCCCAGTTATAGAAAGGGCAGGAGATTTGGCAGCTATCATTACTAATTTGCAAGAAAATGATGTTTTATTTATTGACGAAATTCACCGACTAAATCGAGTAGTAGAAGAAATATTATATCCCGCTATGGAAGATTTTGAATTAGACATTCTAATCGGCAAGGGGCCAAGTGCTCGTTCTATACGTATAAGTTTACCGAAATTTACTCTTATAGGGGCGACGACTCGTACAGGGTTAATTACCTCACCCCTAAGAAGTCGCTTTGGAGTAATAACTCGAGTTGGTTATTATCAGGAAAATGAACTCGAAAAGATAGTGATAAGATCTGCTGAAATATTGAAAGTTAAAATAACCGAAGAAGCTGCAACAAAGATTTCTTTAAGATCAAGAGGTACCCCGCGTATTGCCAATAGACTTTTAAGGAGATTACGTGATTATGCTCAAATAAAAGGTGAAGGAATTATTAATAAAGAAATCGCCGATTATGGTTTAGAAATGATGGAGATTGATAATTTTGGTTTGTGTAGCATAGATAAAAAATTATTACTTACTATAATAGAAAAATATTCTGGTGGTCCGGTGGGTTTACAAACATTAGCTGCTTCTATTAGTGAAGATACAGACACTATTTGTGATGTTTATGAACCGTATCTTTTACAAAAGGGCTTTCTTCATCGAACGCCCAAAGGAAGAGTAGCAACAGATTTAACTTATGAATATTTTGGCAAAAAAAAAGATGCTCAGGGGAAATTATTGTAGAAAAGATAATGAAGCATTTTGCAAATAGAAGTAAGAAATAAAAACAAAGTATTAAAAAGGAGACAAGCTGATTGACAAAGTTAAATATCAAAAAAGTTAATAATTTTTTTTTATTTTTAGGAGTATGTATTTTTTTACTGCTTTTATTTAATAATAGTATCTTATTTGCAGCAGAAAAAAAACCAATACTCCGAGTGGGTATATTCTTAGATCAGACTGAGATCAATATAGGGGGAAACGGTACTTTTAAGATTTATAATTTAAAATCAAATGATCTTATAAGCGAAGAAAACAATAATATACTTAAATTATTACCACATAACAAGGGAATAGAAATTTTAAAAAAAGGTGTTTTTTCTGGTCCCATCAAAATAATTCCAGTAGGAAATACTAAAATTATGGTTGTATTTGATGGACAAAAATATCGCTATCGAGGCAACATAGAGATAGATATTGATAAAGAGCATAGAAAATTGAATGTCATTAATGTCATTGATATTGAGGAATATCTTTATGGAGTTTTAAAAAAAGAGATTTCTCCCAGTTGGCCCCAAGAAGCTCTAAAAGCTCAAGCAGTTGCAGCAAGAACTTTCGCTATCTTTAATATGAATAAATATATTGATGTAGGTTATAATATTTGTGCTTCTACCAACAGTCAAGTTTACGGAGGAGTAAATCACGAAGATCCTTTAACCAATAAAGCTGTTGATGAGACTCAAGGGATGATTATGGTCTACAAAGGAAAGCCTATTAACGCGGTTTATCATTCTGATAGTGGAGGATATACAGAGGATAGTGAGAATGTTTGGGGAAGTTTCTTGCCTTATTTAAGAAGTGTAAAATCGATATTTGAAGAAAAAGTTACTCCTCCGCATCACACCTGGTCTTACTCTATAAATGAAAAAGATTTAGTGGAAAAACTTCAAAAACAAGGTTATAAGATAAACTCAATTTTTTCCATTGAATCAGCAAAAAAAAGTGAAACAGGCCGAATAAACGAGTTAATTTTGTCTGCTGACAATAATAAAGTTATTAATATAAAAACTAATGATTTTAGAAGCTTAATAGGAGCAGGTTTAATCAGGAGTACACTTTTTATTATCGAGGCAATCGGAAGAGAATCGAATATTGCGGAAGATTTAGAAGATAAAAAGGAAATTGAGGACAAAGAAGAGCAAAAAGAGTCAATAAAGGAAATTTTAGAACAAAAGAAAGATTGGACCATTAAGGAATTGCTCGAATTAATGAAGAAAAATAAACAAGAAGAAGAGCAAAAAGAAGATATAGTACCCAAAGTAATAAGTGCAAAATTAACCATCCCTTTAACCTTTCTGTTTTCTGGTTTAGGGAATGGGCATGGGGTTGGAATGTCACAATGGGGGGCATATGGTATGGCTCTCCAAGGATCCAGATATCAAGATATTTTAAAATATTATTATCAGGGAATAGAAATTATAAAAAAATATTAAAATAAATAGATGAGTGGAAAATGAAATTAGAAGAATTTAATTATTATCTTCCTTCGGGTTTTATTGCTCAAAAGCCGATTAAGCCAAGAGATTATAGCCGCTTAATGATCCTGAATCGATCTGAGAGCGAAATTCAACACAAATTATTTAAAGATATTAAAGGTTATTTTAAAAAAGGTGATCTTTTAGTTTTAAATAATACCAAAGTTTTACCTGCAAGGTTATATGGCTTTAAAGAGAAAACTAAAGGGAAAGTAGAAGTTTTGCTTCTTAAATCTATCAAAGATAAATATTGGGAAGTGTTAGTAAAACCAGGAAAGATTGTTCATTCAGGCACTAAAATAATCTTTGGGCCCGAATTAGAGGGAATAATAGAAAGTAAAAATGAAGAAAAGGGCAGTTATTTTATACAATTTAATTTTATGGGCAATTTTAAAGAAATATTAAACAAAATAGGACAAATGCCAACCCCGCCTTATATTAAAGAAGAATTGAAAACAGAGAATGACTATCAAACAGTTTATGCTGTTCGTGATGGTTCAATTGCTGCTCCTACTGCAGGACTTCATTTTACCATATCTTTAATCAAAGAACTTATCCAAAAAGGTATTGAAATAGTATATTTGACTTTACACGTAGGCCGAGGAACCTTTGAACCTATTAGAGCTTCAAAAGTAGAAGAACATAAAATGGATTCAGAGTTTTATTCTATTTCTTCTGAGGTTGCTAAAAAAATTAACCAAGCCCGTACTGAAAAAAGGCGAATTATTTCGGTAGGAACTACCACAACTCGCAGCCTGGAAGCTGCTTTTAATTTTGATCAAGGTGAAATTGTAGGCGGCAGTAATTGGAGTGATATTTTTATCTATCCCGGATATAAATTTAAGGTAGTAAATGTGCTTATCACTAATTTTCATCTTCCTCAGTCGACCCCTTTAATGCTTGCTGCTGCTTTTACCGGAAAGGATTTTCTTTTTCGGGCTTACCAGGAAGCAATCAGAGAAAGATATAGATTTTACAGCTTTGGGGACGCTATGTTGATTATATAGTCGTTAGCTATTAAATATCAAGAGAGTGCGAACCCTCTCTAACAACATTAGAATATCAAGAG
>CAYTVM010000223.1:0-3950 GCA_964441685.1 uncultured Atribacterota bacterium
TCGGTAGTAGATTTAAGTGAATTAGGAGAGAGAACTATATGGATAGACTGTGATGTAGTCCAGGCCGATGGGGGAACCAGAATCTCAGCTATTATCGGTTCTTTTATTGCCCTATTTGATGCCTTAAATTATCTAAAAGCTGAAGGACAAATAATTGAAATTCCTATAAAAGATTATATAGGGGCAATTAGTGCAGGAATAGTCGACGGAGAAATGTTATTAGATTTAAATTTTGAAGAAGATTCTCATGCTCAAGTCGATTTAAACATGGTAATGACTGAAAAAGGAGAAGTAATAGAAATTCAAGGAACAGCTGAAGGTAAACCTTTTTCTAAAACAAATTTGCAGGAATTGATCAAATTGGCAGAGATAGGAATAAAACAGATTATTGAAGAGGAAAAGAATATACTGGGAGAAATATGGTAGAGATAGTTATTGCTACAAATAATGTAGGTAAAATTAAGGAAATAAAAGATATTTTAGACAATTCTAAAATAAAGATTTTAAATATGAAAGACTTTTCACATTTTCCAGAAGTAGAGGAAGATGGTAAAACCTATCAAGAAAATGCTTTTAAAAAAGCCAGGGAGGTTTTAGAGTATACCGGTAAAATATGTTTAGCAGATGATTCAGGATTAGAAATCGACTATTTAAAAGGAGAGCCGGGAATATATTCTTCAAGATGGGAAAATAGTGATGAAGAGCGGATAAACAAAGTCCTTAAATTATTGGAAGATGTTCCAACAAATAAAAGAAAGGCAAAATTTGTTTGTGTTGCAGTACTTGTTTTTCCGGATGGAAAAACATATACCGTTAAGGAAGAATGTCATGGTAGTATTGGATTTATGCCAAAAGGTGAGCATGGTTTTGGCTATGATCCTATCTTTTTAGTCCCTGAATATAATAAAACTTTTGGAGAATTAGAAGATAAAATCAAGAACCAGATCAGTCATAGGGGTAAGGCTATGAGAAAAATGGCTAATATAATAAATGAAATAATCGTTAGAGAGAATAGTCGTTAGTATTTAGAATATAGTATATAGTAAAGAAGCAATAACGTGGAGAGTAAGTGGTTCAGTAGCAAGTGTCCAGTATCGAGTGAAGAAAATTATAATTCAAGAACGAAGACGTGACATATCGAGCTCAAAATGTAGCAGGCAACCCCATTTCTTTTTCGCCAGCTATTCAGCGAATTATCTTTACTATACACTCGATACTATATACTCGTTACTATTATGTTAGTGTAAACTTTGTTAGGGTAGTTACCAAAAAAAAGGATTGTTACTTTTTTTCTATCTTTCTTTTTTCTTTCTTAACTCGATACTTGATACTATATACTTGATACTGTTATTTTATAATTGACTTATATAAATATTTCTTATATAATAACTTTTGTTTCGGGGCGTAGCGCAGTTTGGCAGCGCACCTGCTTTGGGAGCAGGGGGTCGGAGGTTCAAATCCTCTCGCCCCGACTTTGCGGGAATAGCTCAGTTGGTAGAGCACTAGCCTTCCAAGCTGGTTGTCGCGGGTTCGAGACCCGTTTCCCGCTCCAATGTAATATCTCGCGCCTGTGGCTCAATAGGATAGAGCAACGGACTTCTAATCCGTAGGTTGGGGGTTCGATTCCCTCCAGGCGCGCCAGTTATAATAAATATGGTGGGCGTAGCTCAGCCTGGTTAGAGCCCTGGAATGTGGCTCCAGAGGTCGGGGGTTCAAATCCCCTCGCTCACCCCAGTCTATTGATATGCGCTCGTAGCCCAATTGGATAGAGCTGCGGACTTCGGATCCGATGGTTGGGGGTTCGAGTCCCTCCGAGCGCGCCAAATGTAATATTGGCATTTTAATAAAAAATAGTGTATTATGTATAAGCATTTTGTGTTATAAATTTGTGGGCCGTTAGCTCAGTTGGTAGAGCACCTGACTTTTAATCCGGGTGTCACAGGTTCGAGTCCTGTACGGCCCACCAAAAAATAAAAATGCGAGGGTGGTGAAATTGGCAGACACGCTGGATTTAGGATCCAGTGGGTAATTCCATGCGGGTTCGAGTCCCGCCCTTCGCACCATAGAAATAAGGTAAGGCGATATATATATATATATATATATATATATTAATCTAGGAAATTTATAAAATTAAATTAAAGTAAGTAAAACGGCCGCAAATCATTTTGCGGCTTTGTTGCAATTATAGAATGAAGCTATACGCTTGTTTGTACGAGATACGAGTTAGGCTAATTGGAAAATTATTAGACAATTGAATTGGTGGAGGTTTTATATAATGTTAAAAGTAGAAATTGAAAAGCAGAAAGAAAATGAAGTGAAACTTAAGATTGAAATAGATAAGTTAGAAGTAAATAACAATTTAGATAAAGTATACAATGATACTTCTTATAAAATAAAAATACCAGGATTTAGAAAGGGCAGAGTTCCTAAAAATATTTTAAACCTTCATTTGAGTAAGGAATATTTTTATGATAAAACTGCTGAAAAATTAGTTCCGGATTGTTATCTTGAAGCTGTGAAGAAAATGAGTATCAAACCAATAGATCAACCCGAAATTAAGGTAATACAAATAGAAGAAGATAAACCATTTATTTTTGAGGCAACTGTTCAAGTAAGACCAGAGGTAAAACTAGGTTCTTTTGCCAAAATTAGCATTCAAAAAGAAGATATAAATGTAACAGATAGCGATGTAAAAAATGAAATAACAAGAATTCAAGAAAATCTAGCTAAATTAAATATTGTAAAAAATCGTAAAACAAAAAAAGGTGACTTTCTAATCATTAATTCTGAAGGATATATTGAGGGAAAAGAAATAGAAGGAAGTAAAGTTGAAAAACAAATGATTCAATTAGGTGAAAATATACCACCTGAATTTAATAATAAACTTATAAATTGCTCTGCAGGAGATGAAAAAGAGATAAATATTTTAATTCCTGAAGATGCCAAGGATAAAAAAATATCCGGTAAAGAAATCAAATATAAAGTTAAAATTATTGAAATAAAAGAAAAAGAGTTACCTGAACTAAATGAGGATTTTCTTAAGACAGTAGGTAATTATAAAACGATAGATGAGTTTAATAAAGATATTAAGGATAAACTAGAGAAACAAGTGGAAATGGTTAACAAAAATAATTATGAGCATAAATTGTTGGAAAAAGTAACCGAGATTTGTGAAGTAAAGGTTCCAAAAGTATTAATTGAAAGAGAAGTAGAATATATGTTGAAAACTTTGGAAGATGATTTGAAATCTAAGGATTTGTCTTTACAAAATTATTATGAAAGTATTAAGACTGATGAAGAAAAAGTCAAAAAAGAATACAAAATTGTCGCTGAAAAAAGAATAAAGCAAGAATTAGTTTTGGATGAAATTAGTCAGGTTGAAAAAATTCAAGTGACCGATAAGGAAATTAAAGATAGAATTCAAACCCTTGCTAAAGAGATGAAACAGGATCCATTGAAGGTGGAGGCAACTTTGAATAAGAATAATAATTTAGATGGTTTAAAAGAAAGCATAAAAAGAGAAAAAATAATCAGTTTTTTAAATAATAAGATAAAAATAGTAAATTCTAAAAAGGAGGTTTAATCCAAATGACTTTAATACCCATCGTAGTAGAACAAACTCCTCGAGGAGAGAGAGCTTATGATATTTATTCTCGCTTATTAAAAGATAGAATAATATTTTTAGGAACAGAAATAGATGATGCAACTGCGAATATTATCATTGCCCAATTATTATTTTTAGAAGCAACTGATCCTGAGAAGGATATTTATATTTATATTAATAGCCCTGGTGGCTCTGTAAGTTCTACTATTGCAATATATGATACCATACAATATATTAGATCGGATGTTTCAACCATATGCATAGGTATGGCTGCGAGCGGTGCGGCTTTAATCTTAGCATCGGGCGCAAAAGGGAAAAGATTTGCTTTGCCTAATTCAAGGATTAT
>CAYTVM010000224.1:0-1529 GCA_964441685.1 uncultured Atribacterota bacterium
TACCCATCATAGCAAAATACAAACGGAAGAAGCAGGAAATAGCTCTCATCCCCGCTTTTATAAGCGGGGATTATCCGCTAGATTAAATGAAGCTTTTATTTCATAAGTGAATTTCTTAATTTAGCTGTACTCATTTCACTTTGTATTTACACTTACACTTAGCGTAAAGTGATCGTACATATATTTTTTTCAAACTGTCTTTTTTATAATTTTAGGGCATTAATAAATTAGGTAACCAAAGAACCAAGCCAGGCCATAAAGTGACAATGGCCAAAACTATAAAATTAGACATTAAATAAGGTACGGAATCCATAAATACTTCTTCGACACTACACTTTGCTATATTTGAGCAAATATATAAGCAATTACCAACGGGTGGCGTTACCAGTGCAATTGCTTGATTGACAACTACTATAATACCAAAATGAACGGGATCAATCCCCAGCCGTATAATAATAGGAAGGAATATTGGTGTTAAAATTAATATATTGGGAGCAACGTCTGAAAAAGTGCCTACAATTAATAGTATAATATTAATGATTAACAAAATGACCAACGGGTTATTAGAAATTCCAAGTAAAGTTACCGCCATTTTTTGAGGAAGTTGTCCATATGCTAAATTCCAGCCTAAAAAAGTAGCAGCAACAACAATCAACATAACGACAGCTGATGATACAACTGTCTCTTTAATTGCAGAGTATATAGCACTTAACTTTAGCTCCCTGTATATAAAAAAACCTAAAATAAAAGCATATACAACTGCTAAGGCTGCCGCTTCGGTAGCCGTTACCACGCCTGCGACAATTCCTCCAATAATAATTAAAGGCATGGTTAAGGCAAAAATACCGTCCTTTAAGCCAATCAATAATTCTTTAATAGAAGGTAAATTATCTCTCTCTTTTCCGTACCCCTGACGAGCAGAAATAACTGCAGTGATTCCCATCATAATTAAACCGATTAAAATACCGGGAATTGCCCCTGCCAAAAAAAGTTTTCCTATTGAGGTCTCTGAAGCCAGTGCATAGAGTATCATGGGGATACTTGGGGGAATAACAATTCCAATAGTAGAAGAGGTTGCAGTAATTGCTGCACTCACACCTTTTGGATATTTTTTCTTAATCATTTCCGGTATTAAGATACAGCCAATAGATGCAGTATCGGCAACAGAAGAACCTGAAATTCCTCCAAAAATCATACTGGCCAAAATATTAACATGCCCAAGGGCACCCTGAAATGAGCCTAACAATATTAAACAAAAATTCAGTATTCTTTTTGTAATTCCTCCTTCTCTCATTAGGATCCCTGCAAAAATAAAAAATGGAATAGCAGTTAAAAGAAATGAATCTGCACCTGAAATCATTCTTAGTGTGGCCATTGAAGAAGGTAAATCCTGTACAAATAAAGCAAAACTAGAACTTATCAAAATTGCAAAACCAATGGGAACTCCTATCACCAAAAAGAAGGCCATCAGACCTAACAACAGTGACATCACTGCTCCTGGATTCATTAATTTTCTCCTCTCATTCTAA
>CAYTVM010000224.1:1629-3936 GCA_964441685.1 uncultured Atribacterota bacterium
AAAAAAAGATGCAAAATATTCTATTTTTACATGGGCCTTCTCCCGAAAAGCAATTGGAATACCTAAAAAGACCATATATATGAATAAATACCTCGTCAATTCATCTACCCAACGAAAAGAAAATGAAAAAAAATATCTTAACAAAACTGACATTATTACTATTATACACATTGCAAAAAAGGATGAAATGGCAAGTAAATCATTTAAATTATTTAGCCAATAATCAAACTTATTTTTCATAGTATAATCTCCTTTAGTCTTCGTTTGTGGCAATTAATTATAAAATGAACTCATTTAAATAAGGCAGGGAATAAATTTAGTTTCATCTTATAATTTAAAAATTAATTTTCTAGTTATTTTGAATTAATTCTATCAAAGTTTGAGTTGATGCTCCTGCTTTAATAAAGTAATCATATACTGGTTGAGCCATATCAATAAAAGCCTGTCTTTCAGCATCATTGAGTACATAAATCTCCATACCTTCCGCTATACACTTTTGCTTGTATGCTTCATCTGAAGATTCTGTAATATAATTAGTATACATCGTAGCCACTTTGGCTGCTTCACTTACCATCCTTTGATCTTCTGCTGATAGGCCTTCCCACCAATCTATACCAACACAAAACGGACCTGGCATATATATGTAATTTATAGCGGTGGCATATTTCTGAACCTCATACATTTTTTCAGAAACAATATTTACCCAAGGATTTTCCTGTCCATCCACAACTCCGGTTTTTAAAGCCATATATAATTCAGAATAAGCTATGGGAGTAGCACTGGCGCCAAAAGCCTGCATGGTCTGAAGAATATTTTCTAATGGAGGTGTTCTCATTTTCAATCCCTTTAAATCAGCTGGTGATTTAATAGGTCGTTCATTATTGGTTATTTGTCTGAACCCAGAGTGTGCCCATCCCAATAATTTTAATCCATTCTTCTCGGTAAAGGATGCAATGTAATCGCCTACCGGACCACTTAGCACTCTATTAACTTGCGCATAATCTTTAAACATAAAGGGTAATGCCGGAGTGTAAAGTTCCATCCCCATTGATTCAAAACGTCCAAACATAACACCTTGCATTGTGCCAAGCTTGCACATTTCAGCCATTTCCTGTTCGCTTCCTAATTGAGAATTTGGGAATATTTCTACCTTGAATTTTCCGTCCGATTGTTTCTCTAGAAGTTCTTTAAATACTTCAAACCCTAAATGCACCGGATGTGTAATGCTATGACCATGACCGACCTTTATCGTTTCAACCGCAAAAGCTGACTGCGTACCAAATACCATAAAAATTGCTAAAGTTAACACGAGCATTATAACTATTATTTTCTTCATGTTTTTCCTCCTTTAAATATGATTCACTCCCTGCCTTATAATTAACTAAATTAAGTTTAATATATTATAATTTTATTCAATTTTAAATTAAAAATAAATAAAAAATTTTATCTTTTTATTTTTGCCATTTCAGCCTGTGTTGCCATTGCCAGTAGCATCATATCTCCGGCCATACAGACCCAATCATATCCCATCTGAAAAAATTTATTCGTATCTTCACCGTCAAGGGTGATAATACCCATGTATAGACCCTTCTCCTTACCCATCTTTAACGTCTTCTCAACCATTTCGACTACTCTGGGGTCATCAAACTGACCGGTTATGCCCAAACTATGACTAAGATCAAAACGTCCCACAAAGATACTATCGATTCCTTTGACTTCCAAAATTTTCGGTAAATTTCTGTAAGACTCTTCTGTTTCCATTTGCAGGATGCAGATTACATTATCATTTTCTGTCTTGTAAAAATTAAGCATGTTATCGAATCCTTTAGCACCATAGGTAACCGCCCGGGGGTTACATACACCCCGTTTACCAATAGGAGCATATTTGATGGTATCTATCACTTTCTGTGCCTGTTCCTTGGTATTAACCATGGGTACCATGACGCCACGGGCACCTGCACTGACACATCGATCGATGAAATTAACATTTTCCTGTACCCGCACAAAGGGTGTCACACCAGCAGCTTCCGCTGCAGTAATCATCTGTTCAACAGTTTCAGGGTTGGTCATAAAATGTTCGGTATCAATCAAAGTGTAATCCATCCCACTGGCTGCCAGCGTTTCAATGACAGCTCGTGAATTGGAAACACAAAAAGTCCCTACTACCTTTTTACCTTCTTTCATCATTTGTTTTACTTTATTTATTCTCATTTCTTCTCTCATTTGAAATCGAATCTCCTTTTGTAATTTTATTTTATCTGCATTTCATGGTAAAAGTATTAACTTTTACTTGATTATTAAATGTAC
>CAYTVM010000225.1:0-3917 GCA_964441685.1 uncultured Atribacterota bacterium
GATTGGTGGCTGTGTCACAAAAAGTTATAAAATTAAAAAGTGCAAAATATATTAACAGGGGAGCAATGATCCTTTTGCTCCCCTGTTAATATAGAAACATCTTTCTTTTTTACAAATCAGAAAAAACCGTTTAATTCATACAAAAACAAGTTAAATTATTTGTTATTTCTTTTCTTTTTTACCAAAGTGTATTATAATAAGTGAAAATTGTTTTTTCTTTTCTATATTATATTTAGGAGGAGTTATTATGAAGAGATGTTTTTTGTATGTGCTTATTTGTATGTTCCTATTTTCCTTGCACTTTGTTTCAATGGCTGAGGACCCCCTTGCAGAAGCTGATGCACTTTTTGAAAAAGGGGATATAAGTAGTATACTTGAATCAATACCCCTCTACATCATGGCGGTGGAAGCAAACCCGGATAGTTATGAAGCTAATTGGAAATGTGCCCGTGCCCATCGAGAATATGCTGACCATGCTCTTGAAGGAGAGTATGAAGGATGGAAAGACATTTGTAAAGAATATGGGAAAAAAGGAATGGAGTATGCAGAAAAAGCCGAGGAACTTGAACCTGAGAAAATAGAGGGACATTATTATTTTGGATTGAGTGCAGGAACTTACTCTGATGGCGTCAGTATACTCAAGGCTTTAAAAGAGGGATTAAAAGGAAGCACTCAAGATGCTTTTTATAAAGCTTATGATATAGACAAAATGTATGATATAGGAGGCCCAATGTTAGCGATAGGACGTTTCTGGCATCAACTTCCTTTTCCCTTTAAAAATAAGAGAAGAGCAGAGAAATATTATGAGGAACGCTACCCCTATTTTCCTGATGACCCAGAAGGTTTGGTTTATTATGCAGAATTGCTGATAGATAGAGGAAAAAAGAAGGAAGCAAGACCTTTATTGGAAAAGGCAATTGCCGGTGATGAGCCCTTTTATGTCCAATGGGCTCAAAGATTATTAGATGATTTATAAAAGAATAATAAGAAGGGGGAGGGAATACCTCTCCCCTTCTTATTCCTCCTTGTTCCACCATCTTGATTAATTGACAAGAATATTAACCGAAGTATATTATAATAAAACCATGTTAATTAAATTTATAATTTCTTACTACAAAAAAACTCCCTTCAAAATGTTATTTGGATTTCTTATGCTGGTGGCAGTGGACATTGCCCAGCTTATCTCTCCCCGCATAGTCCAACGAGCGATCGATTATATTATTGCTACTTACACTACTTCCGGAAATAATTATTCTTATCTTGAGAAGTTTACTTTCTTAATATTTGCCCTGGCGATAGCCATCGGAATTTTTAGATTTTTTTGGCGAATGATCATTATCGGGATGTCCCATTTTATCGAAATGGACTTTAAGAACAGGCTGTTTAAACATCTGCTTTTACTCTCCAACTCTTTTTTCACCAGAACAAAGATTGGAGATATTATGGCCCATATGACCAATGATATGACCGCAGTAAGAAGAGCTTGTTCCTTTGGAGTTATTGCCGGTTTTGATGCCGTCTTTCTTTTTTTAGCCACTCTCATATTTATGTTAACTCTTAATGTAAAACTTACTCTTTATGCCCTGATTCCTTTTCCTATTATTTCACTTATATCATTATTTTTTGTAAGGCTATTATTTAAAAAATTTAAAAGTGTGCAGGAATCATTTTCTTTGTTGACTGAAAAAGTACGTGAAATGGTATCCGGGATAAAAATTATCCAGGCATTTCAGCAAGAAGAGCCGGAATCTAAGAACTTTGATAGGTTAAGCCAGGAATATCTGGAGGAAAATATTTCTCTTATTAAAATTTGGGGAACTATGTTCCCTTTGATATTCTTATTTGCCGAGATTGGCATGGCGATTTTACTCTGGGTAGGAGGTCAGCAAGTGATCCTTAATGAGCTTACTATTGGTGAATTAGTTGCTTTTCTTTCCTATATGGGGATTATTGTCTGGCCCATGATGGCAGTAGGAATGGTGACTAATGTATACCAGCGGGGCAATGCTTCTTATAAACGTATACTTGAGCTACTTGAAGAGAAACCGGATATTTACGATGCACCTCGTGCAGAGTATCATACCTTAAAAGGCAGTATAAAACTGGAAAATATTTACTTTTCTTATGGGGAGCAGGCTGTTTTGGATAATATAAACATTGATATAAAAAAGGGACAGTATATAGGAATATGTGGGAAGATAGGTTCCGGGAAAAGCATACTAGCTAAATTAATTTTAAGAGTTATCGAACCTCAAAAGGGGAGAATATTTTATGATTCTATAGATTATAGAAAGATAAAAATAAAAGCGGTAAGGAATAGCATAGGATATGTTCCTCAGGATTCTTTTCTGTTCTCAGATACCATAGAGGATAATATCAGATTTGGCAAACCTGAGGTACCCTTTGAGGAGATAGTGGAGGCTTGCAAGGTTGCTTCAATCGATAAGAATATCATGGAATTAAAGTATCAATATAAAACACTTGTGGGAGAGAAAGGGGTCACCCTATCCGGGGGTCAAAAACAGAGGTTATGTATTGCCCGGGCGATTATTAGAAGACCCCAGATACTTATTCTTGATGATGCCCTTAGTGCGGTGGATACCAATACCGAAAAGGAGATTATCCGGAATTTAGGAAATTATTCTAAAGGTATTACGACCATTGTCATATCACACCGTATATCTTCCTTTATAAAAGCAGATAATATATTTGTTCTGGATAAGGGAAGAATTGAAAGCAGCGGCACCCATCGAGAATTGATTAAAAAATCTGATATCTATAAAAATATTTATAAAATTCAAAAATTGGAAGAATAAAGATGAGAGAAGAAAAATTATATTCCGGTCTGGATAGAAAAATATTTTCTAAATTATGGCAATATGGAAAGCCTTACGGTGGGAAGATTTTAATCATATTCGTTCTTATTCTGGCCATAGGCGGCATACAAATTGCCCTTCCCTTGATCACTAAAAATGTGGTGGATAATTATATTGAAAGAAGTTATCTTAGGTTAATCCTTAATGATAGAACGGTTGAGATTACCGACCGATATAAGGCCTACCGGGTTACATCTGATAACATTATTTTTATCCCCTCAAACCTGTTAAGTAAAGATGAATACCTGGAACTGCAGAAGGATTCGCTCATCCTGCCGGAAAAATATTTAACGATTAGAGATGAAGAAGGGCTGGATAAGTTGAAGCAATATCAACTTAATATCGTCAAAACGGATAAAGGTAATTTTATTCCTTATTCAGAAATACAGAAGATATCTCCGGATAATATTAAAACCCTAAGATATGATGATTTAAAAATGATAAAATTATTTGCCCTCTTATATGTGGGGCTCCTTCTGGTATCTTTTGTTTTCAATTATCTTCAGGTAGTTATGATGGCTGTAGTCAGTGAAAGAGTGATGTATGACCTAAGGAGTAATCTGGTAAGACATCTCATGTCTCTTTCTTTGAACTTTTTTAATAAAAATCCCATAGGGAGACTGGTAACCAGGCTAACCAATGATGTCGATGCCTTAAGAGAAATGTTTACCGATGTCTTTGTTTATTCCGCCAAAGATCTTATTATGATCATAGGTATACTCATAGTTATATTCAGACTGTCAAATCACTTAAGTCTAATCATATTTATTCTTATTCCCGTCATTGTTATGATGCTCTACTTTTTCCAGAGATATGCCCGGGAGGCTTATGGAAAAGTAAGAATCGCCCTGGCAAAAGTAAATAGTTTTTTATCAGAAGCCATATCGGGGGTCTTGCTCATTCAGACTTTCAATCAAGAGGGCAGGTCTGAGGATGATTTTAATAAAACTGGTACAAATTATTATCATGCTAATATGCATCAACTATTAATATTTGCCATATTCAGGCCATTAATTGATGTTTTATCTTATTTTACCCTGG
>CAYTVM010000226.1:0-2472 GCA_964441685.1 uncultured Atribacterota bacterium
TTTATCATGAAAAGAGATAAATTTTTAAAAATTGCTTTAACAGTTTGCTTACTTGTAGTTTTGACTTCTATGACGGTCCTTGCAGAGCAGCCAAAATATAATTTGAAATTTTCTACCGCTGCTACTCCTTTAGAACCACAAACTAAAGGTTTTATGAAATTTGCCGAAATGGTAGAACAGTTAACCGGTGGAAATATTAAAGTGACCATATATCACTCCGGACAATTAGCAGATCAAAAAACTCAAGTTCTTGGAACTATGCGCGGGGATATTGATATGTGTGATGGTTCGCCTTCTTGGTATGCTGATTTAGTTCCCTATCCGGAAATTGGGGTATTGGAAGCTGCCTATGTATTCAAAAGCTTAGATCACCTTTATTCTGTGGTAAATGGTCCTATTGGGAAAGCCTATTGGAATGAATTAAGAAAGAAATCTGGTATGGTAGTTTTAGATACCTGGTTCTTAGGGACAAGGGAGTTAAATTTAACCAAAAATGCTGGAGTAGTTAGGGCTCCTGAAGATCTTAAAGGAGTTAAATTAAGAATGCCCGGTTCAGAGGCCTGGATGGATGTCGGTCGTGGTTTAGGTGCTCAACCTACTCCCTTGGGATTTAACGAAGTATATATGGCTTTAAAGACAGGAACGATAGACGGACAAGACAATCCCTTACCTACCGATTTTTCCAGTAAATTTTATGAAGTTACTCACTATATAGTTTTGACTGATCATCAGATGACTATTATTAATCCCACAATTAATGAAAAGGTTTGGGAGAGTATGCCGGAAGATTATAAAGTGTATATGAAAAAAGCTTTATTGATCGGAAGAAATTACTGTAACGAATTAGTTTTAGAGCAGGAAGCAAGCTTGCTGGCTCAATTTCAAAACGAATTTGGTATGGAAATAATCATTCCGGATAAGGCCGCCTTTATGGAAAACGTCAAGAAAATGTATGTGAAAAATGATGCAATTTGGGGTAAAGGGGTATATGAAAAAATACAAAATGCAAGTGCAGAAGTATATGAAGCAGAATAATCATTAGCAAAAAATATCCCATATGGTGCTATAGAGGGGCAGGAGATTTAGCCTCTTGTCCCTCTATTAAAAGGCGTAGATTGTTTAGAATTGAAAGCGTGGTTGATATAATGGAGTTATTAAAAAGAATTTACAATTTTATAATTATTTTTTTTGAAGAGTTTCTTTCTACAGCAGCTCTAATAACCTGTGCCTCAGCAATCGTTATCCAAGTTTTCTATCGATATTTTCTTAATATTTCTTTGGAGTGGCCCTTTGAATTATCTATTTATGCTTATATCTGGACTTTATATCTGGGAGCTGCTTGGGGAGTAAGAGAAGAGCATCATGTAAAATTTAATATTTTATATGATGCATTACCTCCAAAATTGCAAAAGATGGTTAATATAATTTTTAATACCATTACCACCACTGTTTTTATCATTATTTTTAGACCAGTTTGGGAATATCTTTTATTTAATTACAGGATAAAAACGGTTGCCCTTAAAATCCCCTGGACTTATGTTTTTATGGTATTTCCCATATTCTTAACTCTGACTATCATTCATAATATAGAGCATATAATTTGCGATATTAAATTTTTATTTTCCCATAAAGATACAGACAAAACAGGAGATGAAGTAAAATGCTGATAACTATATGGGTTTTTCTATTTGCTATTATGTTTATTTTCGGATATCCCATTATCTTTTCGATTTCCGTACCTTCGATGATTTATGTCATTTTAGCTAAAATAAGTCCCGCAGTAATTGTAGATACTATGGTTATAGGTTTTGAGAAGCAATTTGTTTTGCTTGCCGTACCTTTATTTATTTTAGCCGCCAAAATAATGAATGAGGGCATGATCACCGAGCGCATTTTTAGTTTTGCTAATAAAATGGTAGGTTCACTTAAAGGGGGGTTAGGGCATGTAAATGTATTGGCTTCAGTTATTTTTTCCGGAATGACCGGTTCGGCAATTGCCGATGCTTCTGGTCTGGGATTAATAGAAATAAAAGCTATGAATGATGCCGGATTTGATCCCGAATTTAGCTGTGCGGTAACTTCTGCAAGTGCAACCATTGGTCCTATTATCCCTCCCAGTATCCCCATGGTCATCTATTCGATGATTTCTGGAGCTTCTTTAGGCCACTTATTTATTGGTGGGATTATACCCGGTCTCTTTTTAGGTGTTGCTATGATGCTATATATTGCCTACATTTCCCACAAGCGGAATTACCCTGCCGGTAAAGCCTTTAACTTGCAAAATTTAATTAAATCTTTTTTTAAGGCCTTTTTCCCGCTTTTAACTCCGGTGATTTTATTATGGGGTATCTACGGCGGAGTGTTTACACCCACAGAAGCTGCTGCCGCTACAGTTTTTTATGCTTTAATCTTATCGGTAGTCGGTTACCGTATTTTAGGTTTTAAAAAATTAATAACCGTCTTTAAAGAATC
>CAYTVM010000226.1:2572-3888 GCA_964441685.1 uncultured Atribacterota bacterium
AAATTGATTTAATCCATCTTGGAGTTATCTCGACATTAAATTTCATGATCGGACTTTCTACTCCCCCCTACGGAGAAAATTTATTTATTGTTAGCGCTTTGTCCAAAGTACCCTTGGGGGGAATAATCAGAGAAATGTGGCCTTTTCTTGCTGTTTTAATAGGTGTATTATTGGCTTGTACTTATTTTCCAGGGATTGTTCTGTGGTTGCCCAGATTAGCGGGGTATGTTCCTTAGAATAAAACTTCTTTTTGGGAAGAGGAAATAATTTCTGAATTTTATATATTTTTGTATTAATTATGAAAAAGTAAACTGAAGAGGCATATAAAATGAAGTATAACCTTGATTTAATAAATAAGTATTACCAAGAATTAGAGCAGGTAAGTAGAGATAATTTAGATAAAGCAATAGATAAGATAATAGAACTAAAGAAGAAAAATGGAAAGATAATGGTAGTTACCGGAAGCGGACCAAATATTCATGAGGGAGTCACAGTTTTAATCTCTGAATTAATGGATAAGAATATTATAAACAGTGTTAGCACAAGTTCAGCGGTAATTGCTCATGAAATGGCTGGAAGTTTAGATAAAGTAAAAAGAGTACAAGCGGATAAAATAGGATTTGAATTAGGCAGTAATTTCCTTCCCCGAGGAGATGTTTTTGAATTTACTCAGATGAGAGAAAATGAATTGGAAATTTTAAGAAAAGAAATGATCTTAGAGGAAAAACTTCTTAAAAAATCAGAAAATATTGAGGGAAGTACTATAATAAAAGCTGCCGGGAATATGGGTTACCCTATGGGGTTAAGAACAGAAATACTTTCTCGCGAAATTCTTAATATTGCTCAGACCTATAATCTTCCCTTTGAAGAAGTAGCAGGCTGGGGAGCAGATAAGAGAACCATGACCGGAAGAGGAGCGGAGAAAGGATTTCCAGTAATAGTGAGTGTCCCCCAACTTGTTGGAGGAGGAGCTGTAGGACTTTCTGTAGGTGATAGTATCTCAATTTCAGAAAGGTCTATGCGTATTGCCATGATGTTGGAGGAATCAGATATTATTATAGAATCAGCAATAGCCCTAACCCAAGAGATACATGATGGTCCTTTTGAATGTTATACCGGTCATGGAATCTGGTCTAATTGGATTGGATTTAACACCTATAGTCTTAAAGAGAAGACTATCATCAGAATTGATTTGGATAAACAATTAATGCAGGCTAAATTAATGCAACATGAGAATGAAAAGATACAGGAAGCTATTGATAAGGGATTGCCCAAGACTAAAATTACCGGTATTCCTTTCCGAATGGAGATGTCCG
>CAYTVM010000227.1:0-3870 GCA_964441685.1 uncultured Atribacterota bacterium
AATATTGTACGTTGGGAGAAAGTGACCCGTCTGTTTTTAAGGACTACCGAGTTTCTCTGGCAGGAGGGCCATACTGTTCACAAATCCCAGCAAGAAGCAGAAGGAGAGACCTTAAAAATATTAAATCAGGTTTATCGTGATTATATTGAAAAAGATCTGGCTATTCCGGTCATTGTGGGGCGAAAGACTGAAAAAGAAAAATTTGCCGGAGCATTGCATACTTATACTTTAGAAGCCCTTATGAGCGATGGTAAAATGCTGCAAGCTGGAACTTCGCATAATCTGGGACAAAATTTTGCTAAGGCCTTTGATATTAAGTTTTTAGATGAAGACCAGCAAGAGAAGTACGTCTGGCAGACTTCCTGGGGGACGACTACCAGATTAATTGGAGCACTGGTTATGGTGCATGGTGATGAACGGGGATTAAAATTACCTCCCAAGGTTGCTCCTGTTCAAGTAATCATAGTGCCTATTATGTTCGATAAAACCAAGAAAGAAGTTTTAGAGAAAGCTGAGAGTATCCGTACCATTTTGAAGAAAGATTTCCGGGTAGAGATTGATATCCGAGACGGATATACCCCTGGTTGGAAATTCAACGAATGGGAAATGAGAGGAGTCCCTTTAAGACTGGAGATTGGACCTAAAGATATGGCTAAAGGCCAGGTGATGTTGGCGAGAAGGGATACCGGGGAAAAGATAGCGGTAAAAGAAGAAAAATTAGTAGAGATAGTTAAAGAATTATTGGATAATATTCAAGAAAATCTTTTTACCCGAGCCAAGAAATTTTTAGAAGAAAATATTCGCGAAGCCTCCGATTATAATGAATTCAAAAAAATTATCGAAAAGCAGAGAGGATTAATCAAAACTTATTGGTGCGGAAGTAAAGATTGTGAAGATAAGATAAAAGAAGAAACCAAAGCAAGCATAAGATGCATTCCTTTTAAGCAAGAAGAAGCTTCGGGGAAATGTATTTACTGTGGGAAGGAGTCTTCTACTTTAGTGTATTTTGCCCGAGCTTATTAAAAAATTATAAAAATAAAGGAGGGTATAAAAATGGCCGAAGTATTGATTGGAAAAGTAACCGATTACTTTGCTAAAATAGGAATTGCTGCTTTAGAAATTAACAATGGAGAATTACATTTAGGTGATACAGTTCATTTTATTGGGTTTACTACTGATTTTGAACAGAACATAGCTTCCATGCAGATAGAACACCAACCTGTAGATTCTGCTAAAACCGGCGATGGGATAGGAATTAAAGTAAAAGATAGAGTTCGCCATGGTGATAAAGTATATAAAGTTACCGCTTAGATTAAATTATTATTATATAAGTATAAGGTCATTCCTCTTCCCACAGGAATGACCTTTATTTATTTCTTTTTACTTTCTTTTGGGCCATAATTTTCCAGAAAAGGTTTAATCAGGTCGATAGGTAAAGGGAATAAAGTGGTAGAATTTTTATCAGCAGCTATCTCGGTTAAGGTCTGCAAGTATCTAAGCTGTAGAGCCATCGGTTGTGTTGCGATTCTTTCTGCAGCTTTGACTAATTTTTCTGAGGCCTGGTACTCTCCTTCAGCATGAATTATTTTTGCTCTTCTTTCTCTTTCTGCCTCAGCCTGTTTAGCCATTGCCCTTTTCATGTTTTCGGGTAATTCAACATCTTTTGTTTCTACTGCAGTAACCTTAACTCCCCAGGGGCCGGTATGTTCATCCACAATTTTTTGCAGGGTTTGATTTATTTTTTCTCTCTGAGATAATAATTCATCTAATTCCATCTGTCCCAAGACACTGCGTAAAGTAGTCTGAGCAATTTGTGAGGTCGCGTTAATAAAATTCTGAATTTCTACCACTGAGTTTTCCGGATTAACGACTCTAAAATAAATGACCGCATTTACTTTTACCGGGACTGTATCTTTGGTAATTACTTCCTGGGGCGGGACATCCATAGTAATAACTCGGAGGCTTACCCTTACCATTTTATCTACAATAGGTATAAGTAAAATCAACCCTGGACCTTTGGCTCCAACCAATCTTCCCAATCTGAAGATTACTCCTCTTTCATATTCTCGTAATATTTTTATAGACTGGGACAAGATAATAATAACGATAATTAAAATTCCTAAATACATTTGTAGATTAGTAATGATATTCATTTCAATTTACTCCTTTCGAATATATTTTTTGACTGTAAGCTGAAGGCCTCTTACTTCTAATACTTCCACTTCCTCTCCTTCCTTAATTATTTCACCTTCAGTAGAAGCCTGCCATCTTTCTCCGTGAATAAAGATCGTTCCTTCCGGATTAAGAATAGTTTTAGTAATCCCTATTTTTCCGATAAGACCTTCCCTTCCGGTAACCGGTTTTTTCCATTGAATCCTGATCCCTTTACTTAAAGCGAATATAAAAAAAGCTGTGGTAGCTATAGACATGGAGATAATTAATCCCAAAGAAATCCTTAAAAAGGGAGCTGTGGATTTAGATAGCATAAAAGAACCCAAAATAAGGGAGGTCACTCCGCCGGCAGTAAGAAGTCCAAAGGTAGGAGTGTATACTTCTATAACAAAAAGTATCATACCGAAGATAATGAGCAGGAGACCTCCGTAATTTATAGGTATGCTCTGGAAAGATACAAAGGCTAAGATAAGAGATATCCCTCCCACAATTCCCGGAAAGAAAGAACCGGGATGACTCAATTCACCCAGGATGCCGTAAATCCCCAAGAATAGTAAGACGTAGGCTATATTGGGATTGGTTAAAGAATGGAGAAATAAATCTTTAAAAGTCATATTTACCGGGATTATTTCCGCGTTTTTAGTTTTAAGTACTCTGGTCTCACTTGCTGTGGTCACTCTTACCCCATCTATAATTTCTATTAATTCACCTACATCTTTGGCGATAAATTCTATTACTCCTTGCTCGATGGCTTCCTGTTCGGTAATAGATACACTTTCTCTTACTGCCTTTTCCGCCCATTGGGTATTTCTTCCCCTTTTTTCAGCAATACTTTTAATGTATGCTGCTGCATCGTTTTCCATTTTAGCTTTCATTTCTTCATCAATCTCTCCTTCGCCTAAAGCTACGGGGTGGGCAGCTCCAATGTTAGTGCCGGGAGCCATAGCAGCAATGTTACTGGCTAAGGTAATGAACACACCTGCTGAGGCTGCTCTAGCACCAGGTGGAGAGACATAAACTATTATAGGAATAGTAGAATTTAGCATCTTCTTAATAATATCTCTCATTGAGGTATCTAATCCTCCGGGAGTATCTAATTGGAGGATTAAGCATTCTGCCTCTTCTGCCTCAGCATCTTCGATTCCTCCGATTACATATTGAGAGGTAATAGGGTTTATCATGCCATTTAGCTGAAGAAGATAGATAGACGAATTAGGGTTAGTGTAATTTTCTTTTAGGGAGTAAGAGAAAATTAATATTAGAATAAGAAAGAAGATATTTATCTTTATTTTCATATTCATCTCTCCTTTTTCCTTGAGGGGGAAGATCAGAATTAAGAAAATAAATTACTATTTACATAATTATTATAGCACAATTTTTATAAAATAGCAGGAATTTTGGAATAAGTGTAGAATGTATTAAGTAGAATATATTTATAAGTAAATGTAGTATATAGTGAAGAGGAAAATAGCGTATAGCGGGCAGGATATTAGTTATCCAGTTACTCGGTTACCCAATTTAGCAGTTAAAATAGAAGTTACAAGTTGCGAGTTACAAGTTTGAAAGAAGTCTTTACATTAAACTGAAATCTAAAAAACTGAAAACTAGTTTTATATCTTGTATTTAATACTAACGACCATTCACTATTCACTAATTAATCGGAGTAAATATCTTGGAAAAGAAAGAAAAAGAAGGAAT
>CAYTVM010000228.1:0-3868 GCA_964441685.1 uncultured Atribacterota bacterium
AGTATCGAGTTAAGAAAGAGAAAGGAAAGATAGAAAAAAAGTAACATTCTTCTTTCTATGGCTACTATATTAAAATTTTCATTATTTAAAATATTCTATTAAATATCTTGTTCTTTAATAGAATTTAAAAATTCTCGATTTGTCTTTGTCTTTTTTAATTTACTAATTACTAATTTTACTGCTCCGAGGGAAGGCTGAGAAGATAACGCTCGTCTTAGTAACCATATTTTTTGTAATTCCTCTTTCGTAAGCAATAATTCTTCTTTTCGAGTACCTGATTTCTTAATATCAATCGCCGGAAATATTCTATTTTCAGAAAGTTCCCTATCTAATCTCAATTCCATATTGCCAGTACCTTTAAATTCTTCAAATATTACATCATCCATTCTGCTTCCAGTTTCCACTAAAGCGGTAGCAAGAATCGTTAAGCTGCCTCCCTCTTCAATATTTCTCGCAGCACCGAAGAATCTTTTTGGTAAATAAAGAGCGCTTGAATCTAATCCACCGGAAAGAGTTTTACCGCTTGTAGGAATAGTTTGATTGTAAGCCCGCGCCAATCTAGTAATGCTATCCAACAATATGACTACGTCTTTTTTTTGTTCTACCAACCTTTTAGCTCTTTCTAAAACAATTTCCGCAACTTTTATATGATTAGTGACAGGTTGATCAAAGGTAGAGCTTATTACTTCAGCTTTTACCGATCTTTGCATGCCGGTTACTTCTTCTGGTCTCTCGTCAACCAATAAAACCATAAGATTTATCTCTGGATGATTAGCGGTAATTCCATTGGCAATCTTTTCTAATAAAATTGTTTTTCCTGCTTTTGGAGGTGAAACTATAAGACCTCGTTGGCCCTTGCCAATGGGTGAAAACAAATCAATAAGTCGCGTTGATAGTACATCCGGTTTATTTTCAAGCTTAATCATTTCTTCTGGAAAAAGCGGAGTAAGATTTTCAAAATCTAATCTTTCTTTAGATAATTCTGGATCTTCATGATTAACGGCTTCAATTTTTAATAAAGCATAATACCTTTCTCCTTCTTTGGGTGGTCTAACCTGACCCGATACAAGATCACCAATACTAAGGTTAAATCTTCTTATTTGTGAAGGAGAAATATAAATGTCATTTTCGCCAGGCAAGTAGCCTGCTGTTCTCAAAAAACCAAATCCATCAGCCATAATCTCCAAAATCCCCTCAGAAAACATATAACCCTTTTTTTCTGTTTCGGCTTGTAATATTTTAAAAATTAGATCCATCTTTTTTATTCTGGAAAAATTATTAATATTGTATTCACTCGCAATTTTGCATAAATCGTTAATCTTTTTTTCCTTTAATTCTGTTAAAAGCAATTGTAAGACCTCCCTTTGGGTACAATTAGATTTTATTAATATTTATATATTTTTTAAAGCATAAATAATATTTTAATTAATAGCGAAGTTATTTCTAAATAAATTTAGTAAAAAAGCTGTCATATAATGCTATTTTTTATTCTGTAAGATTATAAAAATATTTTTTCACTGGTACTTTTTAATAAAAAAATAGCTTGAAGTAGTAAATATTTTAGAAAATTCATTAAAAAGAGGGCTATTGAAGAGTTATCCTTCTATATATTGTTTCCAAAAGTATTTTATCACTTATATTATATTATTACAAATATTTTTATTTTTTGATTATTTAAAAATATTGATTTATTAAAATAAATAGCCATGAAGTTTTAAACACTGATCAAATTATCTATTGACACACTCATGATTTTATTTATTTCTCCAAACAGTTTCGAATTAATTTTAAGTCACTGAGTTTATCTAAATCAATCATTATTTCGGGATATGATACCATAACTGCACCAGAATTATAACCAATTATGTCAGTTACTCTTTTTTCTGCATCCTCTATAGTTAGCGTTTTAAATAAAAATTTTAATATACATTTAAGACCTAATATTTTAGCATTTTTCAAGTTATTTTTTCTATTATTAAATAATTCCTGAATCAATTCTTTATTTTGAAAAAATACTTCTGGTTTAAAAAATACAATATTTCCTCCGCATAAAATTCCTTCTTTCATTTTTACATAAGTTCTCTCCGTTTCAGGGTACTTTTTTATAATTTTTTCTTTGGTAATTATGGGATAGCCGATACAAAGTTTTCTTTTTGTACATATATTTAAAAACTCATCAATCGCTTCAGGAGTAATTAAGGGAATATCAGAGGTTAAGATCAATAAATTATCATTAGAGTTTAAAAAAATTAACCCTCTCTCCATATTTTCAAGTATAGATTTGCCGGGATTTAATATTTCTTCAACTTTTTTACCTATATAATGATAAAGTTCATTTTTTGGACCTACCACTACAATTTTATCAATATTTTCTGAATGATTCAACGCATCAACAATATAGGTAACCATGGGCCTATCATCTATCATAATTAGAGCTTTATTGTCTACATTTTCAGCCATTTCCAAAGGACCTTTTTTCTTCGTTCCTGCTAATATTAAAGCATTAAACATTTTTTCACCTACCTGCAAAAATAATTTATCGATTATTTTGATTTATAAACAAGTTAATTGATCAAATCACCAATTTATCAATTAATTAAGTTAATTTGCCGCTTAATTGTGTAATGTATATCTTGTAATCAGTAATCTATGTCTTTAAATTAGAAACGATAGCTTCATTGCTCATCATTATATCCTCTATGCTATCTGCTGTTTTCTTTAACTATATACTAAATACTATTCACTAACGACTATTTTTTATCGCTGCTTTTATAAATTCTCTAAACAACGGGTGAGCTCGGTTAGGCCTTGATTTGAATTCGGGATGGAACTGTACCCCTATAAACCAGGGATGATTCGGAAGCTCAATAATCTCTACTAAATTTAAATCAGGATTCATACCACTAAATTTAATGCCATGTTTAGAAAAATCATCTTTAAAAAAATTATTAAATTCGTACCTATGACGATGTCTTTCATAAATCAATTCTTGTTTAAATATTTTAAAAGCAAGGGAATCTTTTTCTAATTTACAAGAGTATGTACCTAAACGCATAGTGCCGCCTTTTATTTTTATTTTCTTTTGTTCCGGTAAAAGATCAATGACGGGAAATGGTGTTTTAAGATTAAATTCTGAGCTATTAGCTCCTTCTAATTTTATTACATTACGAGCAAGTTCTATAACTGCACAGTCCATTCCTAAACAAATTCCTAAAAAAGGTATTTTATTAGCTCTTGCATATTTTACCGTTTCAATTTTACCTTCTATCCCTCTTTTTCCAAAACCACCCGGTATCAGGATTCCATTGATGTCCTTAAAAAGATCTTTTGGGAAATGTTTTATTACTTTATCTGAATCGATTCTTTTTATTTTTACTCTACAATCATTGTCAACTCCACCATGTAGAAGCGCTTCAGTAATACTTATATAAGCATCTTTTAAACTAATATATTTTCCCACCACTCCAATATTAACTTCTTTTTTTGGATGATATATTTTATCAACCATGTTTTTCCAATTTTGTAAATTAGAACCCTTACATTTTAAATTTAACAACTTTACAATTAGATCTCCTAACTTTTGCTTTTCAAATACTATTGGTACTTCATAAATAGATTTAACGTTTATTGCTTCTATTATCGCCTCATTCTTAATATCACAAAATAAGGATATTTTATTTTTTACCTCTTGGGAAAGTTTTGATTGACAACGACAAATCACTATATCTGGTTGGATACCAATCTCTCTGAGCTCTTTTATACTGTGTTGTGTAGGTTTTGACTTTAACTCTTTGGCAGCTTTTAGATAAGGAACAAAAGTAACATGTACATACAAAACATTTTCTTTTCCTATATCATTTCTAAATTG
>CAYTVM010000229.1:0-3831 GCA_964441685.1 uncultured Atribacterota bacterium
AGAATTACCCGGGAAAACAGGTCTCCCTGAATGGTATATTGGTTGCAAACTTCCAGCACAACCTCTTCAATCCTGTTACCATCTCCATACCATAATTTGCACGGCCGGTCAGACGGAGCATTGAAAGGTATTTCGATTTCAATCCGCCCTTCGGTGCCAAAGATGTTCACACGCTGGTAAGGCACCAGCTGGGTCGCACAGGTAAATGTGGAAGTTCCGCTGCTAAACTCCAGTACAGCAGAAGTCAGACGATCAACTTTCATATTTGGGTCTTCTTCCATAATACCGCAGACCCGCCGGGGTTTAGCCCCAAAAATAAACCGCGAAAGTGAAATACAGTAACAACCGATATCCATCAGTCCCCCGCCGCCAATATCAGCTCTATTACGAATATTATCAGGGTCAGTATTATAGTAGGAGAAAAATGTTTGAATCGTCCGCACTTCACCAATCTTTCCTTCGATAACCCTTTGCTTTGCCCACCGCCACTGTGGATGGTGCCGATACATAAATGCTTCCATAACCTTTAGCCGGGGAAATTTCCTGGCAACGCCCAGCAATTTCTGAGCTTCGGCTGCATTCAAGCCAATGGGTTTTTCACACAAAACATGTTTACCGGCATTCAGTGCTTTGATAGTCCAGGGTACATGTAAATGGTTGGGAAGCGGAATGTAAATAGCATCGATGTCGGGATCGGTCAGCAGTTCTTCGTATGAACCATAAGCTTTCTCTATACCTAACTGACCGGCTGCTGCCTGTGCCTTTTCCAATTGGCGCGAAGCAATGGCGGCGATCGTGCAGTACTCTCCCAATTGCATAGCGGGAATTACCGTTTCAGTACCAATTCTGGCGGTGCTCAGCACACCCCATCTAATTTTTTTCATTTGATTTCTCCTTTTTGTTGACTAAAACATTTTTCAATCATATAAATGACGAAAAGACAAAGTGTTTTTCTTCTATCTTTCTTATAGGCGAAAATATTTTTTCGTAAATCTCAATTACTTCTTCTTTTTACTCTTATCTTCGTACATTGATTGATCAGCCAGATGGATTAACTTTTCCACTGGTTGTGGATTAAGCGGATCATAAATAGAAATACCGACACTAAAATTTATTTCATAGGGCCGATTTAATCTTTGATTTAGCTTTTCTAAATTTTTATCCAGCCTCTTCCTGATTAAAGAAATATCTTTAGGGGGACTGTCCGGGAAGATGAGTAAAAACTCATCTCCTCCGATACGGCAGATGATATCAATCTCTCTTAGGGTTGAGTTAAAGAGAATCACTACCTCTTTTAAGACCATGTCTCCTTCTTTATGACCGAAGACATCATTAATATATTTGAATCTGTCTATATCGAGATAGAACAATGTGATGGTAGTTTTCCTTCGATTAGCTATTTTTATTTGTTGTTCAAGTAGGTCTAGACCATATCCTCTACTGCAGCATCCGGTGAGAACATCAAAGTGAGCTAACTTTTCTAACTTTTTTTCCAGCTTTTTTTGTTCAGTAATATCGATATAAATACCTATTCCCCCTTTTGATTTTCCATCAATGACAATATTGGAAATAGATAAAGAAACCGGAAAGAGAGTACCATCTTTCTTTTTTCTGATAGTATCAAAATTAAGATAACCTTTTAATGATTTTTTAGTTAATTTCTCCCCTTCTTTTAATTTACCAGAAGGGTGAACTATCCCGCTATCAATATTTCTGCCTTTTATCTCCTCTAAGATATAACCGAATAGTTCAGTAAAACGAGGATTTATATTTATGATAGCACCTTCCTCGTCTACATAGACTAAAGCTTCAGGGTTGTTTCTAAAGAGACTGGCAAATTCCTGCTGACTCTCCCGTAAGGCTTCTTCGGCTTTTTTACGCTCAGTGATATCCACAAAAATGCCTTCTATTCCGGCAATATTTCCTTCTTTATCATAAAAATAATGGCAGGTATCAGAAATAACCAGGGTAGAACCATCTTTCTTTTTTAAAGTAATTTCATAGTTTTTAAGATTCCCTCTATTCTTTTCTAATTCTTTTAGATATTTTTTTCTGCTTTCCGGAGCAAAATATAAATATTGAACTATATTTTTTCCTATGATATCCTCGGTAGAATTGTAACCCAATAATTTTGCTCCTTCGGGATTTATCATTCTAAGATTCCCCTCTATATCATTACGATAATAAGCTCCGGGCATTCTTTCAAAAAGATTACGATATTTTTCTTCGTTTTCTCTTAATTTTTCCAAAATATTTTTCTGTCTAGTTATATCTTGATAAAAAGCAATAATTCCCTTATTGTTTTCTCTCATGATCACCGAGGAAGTCGATATAATTACTGGTATCAAAGTACCATCTTTCTTTTTTCTAATGGTCTCATATTCTACAGTCTTTCCTTCTAAAGTTAACTTTATCAGTCTTTCACTTTCTTCTCTTGTTTTATCCTGAGGGAAGATCATACCTTGGCCAATGTTCTTACCCTTGATCTCTTTCAGGGTATAGCCAAAAAGTTCGGTAAAGCGGGTATTTATATTTAAAATAATGCCTTTTTCATCATGATATATGGCCGCTTGAGGGCTACCTTCAAAGAGACTGGCGAATTCCTGCTGACTCTCCCGTAAGGCTTCTTCGGCTTTTTTACGTTCAGTGATATCTTTGTATAAACCGATGGTTCCCTGAACTTTTTTATCAATGATTACCGGAGCTGTAGAGATGGTTACCGAGATTAACGTACCATCTTTTTTCTTCCTGATAGTTTCATAGTCAGAAAATCCGTTCAATGCTTTCTGAGTTAGAATATTTCCTTCCTCTATCTTACCTACAGGATAAATCATCCCTTCATCGATTTTTCTGCCTATCATCTCTTCTGGTGCATAGCCGAATAATTCAGTAAAGCGGGGATTTATATTGATGATACGGCCTTCTTTATCATGATAAAGGGCGGCTTCCGGACTGCTATTAAATATACTGGTAAACATCTTTCTTGCTTTCTTAAGTTTTTTCTCTGCTTTTTTACGTTTGGTGATATCACGAATATAAGTTATAAGTCGTGGGGTTCCTCTGATATTAACAATTTTAGTGGCAATTTCTGTGGGGAAAATAGTGCCGTCTTTTTTTTTGCTTATTCGAGGAACGAAAAAACCTTGGGTTGCTTCTTTTTCTGTAATGACCTTTGGTAATTTCTTAGCAAACTCTTTGGGAACTCTGTCATTTATAGTTAAACCAATCATTTCTTTTTTATTGTAGCCAAACATCTTTGCACCAGCAGTATTACATTCAAGTATACGACCTTCTACTGTCTCTATGAGAATGCAATCTGTAGTCGCTTCTGAAAGAATGCGATATTTTTCCTCACTCTCACGCAAGTTTTCTTCTATTTGTTGGTACATAATTTTTAATTTTACCATTTCGTCTATTAATTGTTCTTTAGTTTTTTCTTTATCTTTCATATATTTTTTTTATCCTTTTCAGGCATATGGTTTTTAGCTTTCTTTTCATCCTCATTTAAAATTATATGATTAACAGATTTTGTTTTTACTTTGTTAACATTATAATGCCAAAAAATTATATTTGCAAAGTCAATTTATTCCTCACATTTTATACCCGATTAATTGATAATTAAAAATATTTCAAAAAATATTGATAAAAAAGAAGAATTTTTAGGAAATGCGTAATATATATGTAATTATATGTAATTATACTAAGAAAATAAAAAAACAAAGGGAAAGAATAATCAATCAAAATTAAAATTAAAATCCTGAAATCGAAGGATTTAAAAAATGACAAACATTTTTCAAAAATAAAGATAATTCGCAGGCGGATAAAACAACT
>CAYTVM010000230.1:0-1323 GCA_964441685.1 uncultured Atribacterota bacterium
AGTCATTCTAACCTCTTTAACGATAACATTATTAAAACGTAAGAGATCCCTCATAAACAATCTCTGTTTTCAGAGGACTAATGGATTGTTTTTAGCATCTCTTTTTAGTGAGAGGGACCAGCCATTTGAATTAACTTTCCTATTATATTTTAACTCTTTCAACAATTTTGTCAACTTTTTACAAAAAAAGTATATAAAAAGGAGCCACTCTATCTTTTTTTAACTACTTTCCTCTCAAGATCTTTACCACTGCCGGTAAAAAGATACAAACATCTTCTTTAACTGCCACCTCCGCAAAATAGTCTAAATGTGTAGACATAAAATTAATAATAATCAATTTACCTCCTCTATCCAAACAATACTGAGGTAACATATTCACCGGACTAACCTGAAGAGATGATCCAACAGTCATCATTAAATCTGCCCGCATAGACTTATTGACAGCATTGTCCAGGTTAGGAAGCATCTCTCCAAATAATACTACATTTGGTTTTAATACCCCTCCACATTCACAATAAGGAACTTTTTCTTCACTTTCGTCAATCTTCTTTATTAATTTTTCCGAAGATATCATCTTTCTACATCTCTGGCAAATAGCTTCCCTTAAAGTCCCATGAACTTCAATAACCTTCTTTGAACCTGCCCTCCGGTGGAGATTATCGATATTTTGAGTAATAAGACACTTCACATAGCCCATCTCTTCTAACTGGGCAATGGCCTTATGTGCAGGATTGGGAGAAACGTGAGATAACATTTCAATACGAGGTCGATAAAAATGATAAAACCGCTGAGGATTTTCATTAAATGCTGTTATAGAAGTAACTTTAAAAGGATCTACCTTCTCCCAAATACCTTTGCCTGGTGTCCTAAAATCAGGAATTCCTGACCCGGTGCTTACCCCCGCTCCGGTTAAAACAACTGTATATTTAGATTTTTTAATTAATTCTGCTACCTGATGGACTTTTTCTTCATCAGTTTTCTTCTCCATTAAAATCCTCTAACTTTGACTTTTTATTATTCCTCTATATATTCCTATATTAGTAAATATCTTTTAAAAACATATTTCGTAAGGAATACGATATTTTCTTGCTACCATCTCCACTCGCCACCTTAACTCTTCCTGATGCTTAAATCGGTTTCTATAAATATTTTCATATCTTCCTATCAATTCCGGGTGTGAACTTCTAAGGATCTTTTTTATGTTACTATAAACTTTGGGATAAAGATTTGTAGTATCTACCAATACCTGGTTAACTTCTGCTTTAGAAAAAGCAATCCATAACTCTTCAATCTTATCTACACTATCAGAGAAATAGGGAAGTA
>CAYTVM010000230.1:1423-3822 GCA_964441685.1 uncultured Atribacterota bacterium
TAAATCTCTTAAAATTAATGAGGATTTTGTAAGAATAGAGACAGGATATTGATATGCCATAAATTCTTTAAGACAAGAGAGGGTAATTTTATATTTTTTTTCTAAAGGTTGGTATCCATCAGTCACTGTGCCGATAGAAATCTTACCCGGTTTTATTCTTGTAAGCTGTTTTCTTAATATTTCTGGAGCATTTACTTTTACATCCACAAAATCTCCCCAGGGTTCAATATGTCCGGTGAATCTTTTCATAAATATTGCATAACAATATACGCAGCCATGTTCGCAGCCAACATAAGGGTTTAAAGCATAGTCAATCCCTGGAATTCCGGAAGTGCTCAATATGTTTTTACAAGTTATTTCTTTGATTTTAATCATTTTTAATTTTGAAGTTTTTTACTCATTCTATCCTATTTTATCACCTAAGGGAGCTTCCCGCTCCGGTTGAAGCAAAATAACCTCCCCTTCTTCTTTCATGACTCCTAAAATTAAGACTTCTGATTTAAACCCGGCTATCCTTTTGGGAGGAAAATTAACTACCGCCACAATCTGTCGGTTAAATAAATCTTCTTTAGAATATAATTTAGTAATCTGGGCAGAAGATACCTTTACGCCTAACTCTCCAAAATCAATCTTTATTTTATAAGAGGGATTCCTGGCTTCTTTAAAATCCAAAACTTCAATGATTCTGCCTACGCGGATATCTATTTTATGAAAATCTTCAAATGTTATCATATCTTCTATTTCATCCTTTAATCTCTTTATTGCGCTACCACAATATTCTCCACGCTAATTTGGTATCTATACTATTTTTTTTATTTTTAGCCTATTTATTATTTTATCATAAACCAAACAAATAAAAAATATAATCAATTTCTCTTCATTTAATTCTATAAATCATACCCTCATTCATTTATTATTTATCCCAAATTGAAGTTCTTATGCAGTGATTCTTTTAATTTTACAAAATCAAATATATTTTTTCATCTTAATATCAAACTATCAAACTTCGTAAGGTGGTGGTTCATGTTTATCGGATTTTTTAATATAATTTTCAGGATTTTCTGCAAATTCTTTTTTGCATCCCGGGGCACAAAAATAATAGGTTTTTCCTTTATATTCACTCTTGAATTTTGCGGTCTTTTCATTTACTTTCATCTTACATACCGGATCAATAGCCATATTGGTCACCTCCTTTTATCAATTTACCAATTCACATTTTTTTCTAAAACAACTCTTTATGGTGGGCATTTGCCGCATGTTGACCGGAACAGGGTAGTGCTTAAATATCTGTCTCCCCTATCAGGTAAAATGACCACAATGATGCCAGAATGCATTTTTTGGGCTAGTGGTTTTGTAATGAGCAAGAACATTATTCTCATTTTCAAATTGATTGGGCATAAAATATTTATCTGGTTCTTCGACAATGAGCTGTTGAGCTTTTTTAATGGAACCATCAGTCCCTTCATTTTCTGGAGTAAGCACAGTTTCAGCTCCAAATGCCTCAATAATACTGCGTCTTTCTAAACTCACACATTGGGGCATACAAAGTTTAACTTTATATCCCTTGTCTGTTCCTATCATTGCCAGGGTAATTCCAGTATTCCCTGAAGTAGCTTCAAGTATTATTTTCCCTCTGGTCAATTCTCTCGATTCTTCTGCTTTTTTTACCATATAATAAGCAGGACGATCCTTTATTGAGCCCCCAGGGTTACACCCCTCAAGTTTCCCAAAAATTCTTACCTTTGAATTTTTATTTAAATTATTTAACTCAACAAGCGGCTTACCACCAATAGCTGACAATAGGTCCATGGTTTTCTCCTCACTAATCTTCTATTTATTCATTTCTTATCAATATTTATTTCTTATAAAAGAAATTAATTACCTTTTCAAAGCTTTTTTCATTTTTTCAAATTCTTCTTCGGTAATTTCTCCCTTGGCAAATCGTTCTTTAACAATATCTAATGAAGTTTCGTTGGATTCCCTGGCAGATCTATTAGATTTTGTATTGGTAATAACAAAGTATATGATCAATCCAATAACGATGGCAAATATAAACATCATAAAAATTCCTCCTCCAAATCCAAAATTCATCATTTGATCCCAGCCCCACATAAATCCACAGCCTTCAACATCAGCAAATGCAGCAACTGGGAGCATAAATACGATTATTAAAATCATAACTAATAATCTCATAAGTTTCACCTCTTTTGGTTAATCAATATTTTTGAAATACGATAGTAATGATTAGTCGATTTCTTTTTGCGAGTTCATTAAATCTGCTAAATTAACAGAACTAAGTGCATCGGAAATTTTCTTATCTAATTTTTCCCAGATACCTCGAGTTGCACATTTGGAAACTCTGGGACAAACGGAAGGATTTTTTACACATTCTACAAAAC
>CAYTVM010000231.1:0-3820 GCA_964441685.1 uncultured Atribacterota bacterium
GCAAAAGCAAAGAGTTGACTAAGAGCAATAGGGGTATTAAAATCATCATCCATCGCTTCTATGAAATTTTGTTCACTCTCTTTTCTTTTTTCTAAGATCAATTTGTCATCTTTATTTTTAGATTTTCTAAATACATTTTGTTTTAATAAATATCTTGCATTAAAAATTACATTATCTAGTCTCTGTAAACTACTTTGAGCTTGTTGAAGTTGCTCTTCACTAAAATTGAGAGGGCTCCTATAATGAGCTGAAAGAATAAAATACCGAATGACTTCTCCTGTGTAGTTTTGACAAATATCTCTTACTTTCATTATATTCCCTAAAGATTTAGACATTTTTTGATTATCTAAACAAAGATAACCATTGTGCATCCAGTACCTTACAAACTGTTGATTAGTATAGGCTTCACTTTGGGCGATTTCATTTTCATGATGAGGAAAAACCAAGTCTGAACCTCCAGCGTGTATATCAAAAGTTTTTCCTAAATATTTTATCGACATAGCCGAGCATTCAATATGCCAGCCAGGTCTCCCATTCCCCCAGGGGCTCTCCCATGAAGGTTCTCCTTTCTTCGCTCTTTTCCATAAAGAAAAATCGATGGCTTCTTTCTTTCTTCCGTTTACTTCTACCCGTGCCCCAGATTTTAATTTTTCTATATTTTGACCAGAAAGTTTTCCATAATCTTTAAATTTGGATACATCGAAAAATACATCACCATCAATTTCATATGCATATCCTTTTTCTTCTAATCCTTTTACCATTTTTATTATCTCACTGATATGTTCTGTTGCTCTAGGATGAACATCGGCTTTTTCAATATTAAGGGAATCAGCATCAATAAAATACTCTTGAATAAATTTTTCTGCTAATTCTGAAACCGTAATATTTAATTCTTTTGCTTTATTTATCATTTTATCATCTATATCAGTTAAATTTTGTATGTATCTTACTCTGTAACCCTTAAATTTTAAAAACCTTTTAACTACTTCGAATATTATAAAAGGTCTGGCATTGCCTATATGAATATAATTGTACACTGTAGGTCCGCAAACATACATACCAACTTCTCCATTTTTTAAAGGAATAAACACTTCCTTTTCCCGGGTTAAGGTATTGTATATCTTTAATGACATCTTTTTGTTCCCTTTCAAATCATAATTTTTTTTAATCAGCTGAATTATCGGTTAAGCAATAATTTACCGGTCAGACAGTTCACCAATCTTCCGGTATTGCAATCAAATTAATCATAAGTACATCGTGTATCGTTTATCGTAATATGTATGTTTTACGACGCAAAATTCAAAACTTAAAAAATTTTTCAACCAATTTGGTTAGCTGGTTATTTAGTTTAATATTAATTCTTCAATACAATCAATTCTCAACTAGCTAATCAGGTAATCAACTAACCATCTAACCAAAATGCATAAGCTGCCCGCTCTATACTCTTCCTCTTTACTATATACTCGATACTATATACTATTTAATCTTCTATCTTCTGGTTTCCTCACGATATGCAATATACGAATTTTATTTTTTCTTAGATTATCTAACTACATTTTTAAATTCATTAGATTTTCTATCCATAATACTTTTCACTCTACCAAAGATCATCCTTCCAGCAGGAGTTTGTAAAATACTGGTTACTAAAATATTCACTTTTTTCCCAATATATTTGTGTCCATCTTCCACTACTATCATGGTACCGTCATCAAGATAAGCAATCCCCTGCTCCGGTTCTTTGCCTTCCTTTATTATCTGGGTATTCATTTCCTCACCAGGTAGAATAACCGCTTTTAGAGCATTAGATAAATCATTGATATTTAAAACAGCAATACCCTCAAGCTGGGCAACTTTATTTAAATTATAATCATTCGTTATTACTTTGGCCTTAATATCTTTGGCAAGTCTGACTATCTTGGCATCAACTTCCTTTGGTTCATTGTAGTCTTTCCCAATAATTCTTACTCTATTTTTTCTTATTTTAGTCATTTTATTAAGTATATCTAAGCCTCGACGTCCTCGGTTTCTTTTTAAAGAATCTGAAGAATCAGCGATATGCTGAAGTTCAGACAAAACAAAACGGGGGATAATAAGTTCACCTTCTAAAAATTCTGTTTGACAAATATCTAAAATACGACCATCAATAATTACGCTCGTATCTAAGATCTTGGGATGGACAAATTGCTTAATATTTTCTTTTTTTCTTACTTTATTAATATTTTTAAAATATCCAAAAAAATTGACTATTTCATCTTTTTTATTAATTCCTATATTTATTCCTAATATTCCCATTATTAAACTTAAAATAATAGGAAGATAGGAACCAAGTATGGGAATAAACGAGAGTGAATAGGCTAACAAATTTGCAATAATAAGACCAATAATTAATCCAATTGTAGCAGCAGCAAAGCTTTGACTGGGTACTTTTTGTAAATAGCAAATAATTTCTGAAAACAAACACTGGATTTTTGTATTAAACAAAAGGGAAAATAAAAAACCAATTGTTCCTCCTCCAGTTATTGCTAAAATCTTGAATAAAATATCATAATAAATATATAAGTCAGAAATAAAATAGAATTTATTATATCCCCAATAGCCAATCACTGCGCCAACAACAACAAATATGAACTTTAAAAATTTTTTTGCTGGCATAGTTATTTCCTCCTTCTTCTATGCATTATTTAATTTGTAAGAAAGTATAAAATCATCACCTCCTATTTTTGTATTAATAAATTATCTTTTATAATATTTTAATTTAACACTTATCTCTTTAATTAACTAATACAACTAAATATTATTTCCTTAAACTTTTTATTTATTCTTCTTAAAACCTTATAAATTATAGCATGCTGCTTTATTCCTGTCAAAATAAGAATCAGTATCGAGTAAAGAAGTTAGAAGCTAGGAGCCAAGTTCGTATTTCTTATATCGTATATCGTGAAAAAGGAAAGAAAGAAAAACATAATTTATACTGTATATCGCTTATAGCGTATTGCGTATACAATTAGTTAGTTGGTTACCTGGTTAATAAAAAGAAATCAGAATACAAAATCCAATTCTTTTATTTCTTTATCTAAAAACTGTAAACCGATAACTGAAAACCTTTTTCCTTCACTCGATACTCGATACACAATACTGAATTACTATACGCTAAACGCTACCCGCTATATGCTATACTATTACTAATGACTAAATAAATATTCCTTGACAAAGAGATTAACCTGTAAGTATAATAAAATCAAAGATTTTCAAATTAAATACACTTTACCTGTCGGCAAACAAATTCATATAAAATGTATTCAGGGGGTTGTAGCAATGGATAAAAATAACAGGGCTACTTTTCAGAATAGTGTTGATCAATTCTTAATCCAGCACCGAAGCATTATTGATATATTAACCAAATATCAAGAATCTAATGCCCGGGTAAACCGAGCAATTGCTAAAGCAGTAACACAGTGTGGTTGTATACAAATTAAAGCAGATAAACAAACAGTTCCTTCAAATACAAAATTAACAGAAATTCATAATTTTATGGATAACCATTTAAAAGGTTCGCTATGCGACAGCTGTAAAGAAATTGTAGAAACGGAATTAGGTTCTAGTCTTTTCTACGCTGCAGCAATATGTAGTGTATTGCACCTGGATTTTGATGAAATAATTGAAAAAGAAAAAGAGAGAATCTCTACTTTAGGTATTTATAATCTAACATAATTGTTTAACCAATGAGAGAATTAGCCTATTCACCAATTAGCCAATTCTCCAATTAAATTAATTAGCCAGTATGTGTCTAATGTGTAACATGTAACAAATAACTTGTGAC
>CAYTVM010000232.1:0-3808 GCA_964441685.1 uncultured Atribacterota bacterium
GATGCAGTTTATTCGAATTGGGGAAAAAGTAATATCAAAAGAAAAATTAAATAGAGAAATTAATAAGATTTTAGAATTAAGAACTAAAGGAGTAACTCAGGAAGGAGTTGCTCGTAAGTTAGGGGTGGAAAGAACCTTTGTCTCCAGGTTAGAAAGTTTAGGAGAAATAAGGAAGGGAAAAAAAATTGCCTTAATCGGTTTTCCTATCAAGAACAAAGAAGAGATAACTCTTTTAGCAGAAAAGTTGGGGATTGAATATATTTTGCTTTTGACTCAAGGGGAGCGCTTTGAGTTTATGGAGAAAAAAGGGAAAAACGAATTATTTAATGAGATTATGGAAATAATTGTCAGCTTAGCAGATTTTGACTTGATTATTTTTATGGGTTCAGATATGAGAGTACCTTTAGTAGAAAAAATATTCAGTGTTCAAGTTATTGGTATAATTATCGGTCATTCGCCCGTTAAAGAAAGCAAATATGTTAATCCTAAAAGGATAATAGAAATAGTAAAACAGGTTAAAAATTAATTTAAATTCTGAAGAAGAGGTGACTTAAAAATGAAAAAAGTTTTGGGTGTTAGCCTGGGTTCTTCCACGAGAGATCATAAAGTCGTGGTCGATATTTTGGGGGAGAAAGTCGAAATCGAAAGAAGAGGGACTGATGGTGATACAAAAAAGATGATGCAAATATTCCAGGAGAATGATGGAAAGGTTGATATCTTCAGTTTAGGAGGGACAGATTTATATTTATATTCAGGGCCTCATGGGAAAAGATATACTTTAAAAGAATCTGAAAGAATTATCAATGTTATTAAAAAAACACCTATCGTTGATGGTACTGGTATTAAACATGTATTGGAAAAAAGTGTTATAAAGTATATCGAAAATCAAACTGATATCGTCTTGAAAGGAAAAAAAGCTTTAGTTACAATTACCGTAGACAGGTTTGGAATGGCCGAAGGATTAATAGAAGCAGGGTGCGAGATGACTTTTGGTGATTTAATTTTTTGTTTAAACATCCCTATTCCCATGCATTCTTTTAACACTATCTTCAAAGTTGCCAGAGTATTATTACCAATACTTGTTTATGTGCCCATTAAATATTTATATCCAACAGGTGAAAAACAAGAAAAATCTAATCTAAAATATATTAAATATTTTCAAGAAGCAGATATTATTGCCGGTGATTATTTGGGTATAAGTCAATATATGCCCAAGGATATGGAAGGGAAGATTGTTATTACCAATACCGTTACCAGCTTTAATGTAGAAGATCTTAAAAAAAGAGGGGTGAGTTATTTAATTACTACTACACCTGAATTTAACGGAAGGTCTTTTGGAACCAATGTATTTCAAGCCACTCTGGTAGCTGTATCAGGAAAATCTCCAGAAGAATTACAACCGGAAGATTATTTAAAATTAATGGAAAAAGTAGGTTTTAAGCCAAGAATAGAAAAATTAAATTAAAAAAATTATAAAAAAGGAGATAAATGATGGCAATTTTGTTAGAAGACAGAATAAATGAACTTAAACAGAGAGTAGGAAAAATGAAAAAGGAAGGCAAATTTTTTTATCTAAAAACTGTAGAAAATACATCAGAATCAAGGGTATTAATTGACCAAAAAGAAAAAATAATGCTTGCTTCTTATAACTATTTAGGATTAATTAATCACCCTAAATTAAAAGAAGCAGCTATTAAAGCTATTGAAAAATATGGAGTAGGGACATCTGGTGTTAGACTGTTGTCAGGGACTACTAGAATGCATGAAGAATTGGAAGCAAAAATTGCAGAATTCAAGGGTGCAGAAGATGCCATTACTTATACAAGTGGATATGTTACTAATTTAGCAGCGATTACTTCTCTCTATCAAAGAGGAGATCTAGTTGTAATTGATAAAATAGATCATGCTAGTATTATTGATGGATGCATACTTTCCGGAGCAAGATATAAAACTTTTTTACATAATGATATAAAGAGTTTAGAAGGAATTTTAGCCAATTCTGAAGAATTTGTTAATAAAATCGTAATAGTAGATGGAGTATACAGTATGGAGGGAGATGTAGCTAATTTACCAGAGATATCGCGTTTAGCTAAAAAATATAATGCTAAAGTAATGGTGGATGAAGCTCATTCTATTGGAGTTTTAGGTAAAACAGGTCACGGTATAGAAGAATACTTCGGATTAAAGAATGCAGTAGACATTCATATGGGAACCTTAAGTAAAACTATTCCTTCTGTAGGAGGATATATAGCCGGGAATAAAGATATGATTGATTATTTAAGACATAATTCAAGGCCTTTTATCTTTTCCGCTCCTCTTCCTCCGGTAACCGCTGCTGTTGCTAAAGCTGCTTTAGAAGTTATTGAAGATGAGCCGGAACGTATAGAAAATTTGCAAAAAAATATAAAAAGATTTAAAAAAGGAATAGATTCTATGGGTTATAATACAGGAGCTAGTGTTACCGCTATCGTTCCCCTTATAATAGGTAATGAAGAAGATACTTTAGAATTATGTAAAGAAGTTAACAATGAAGGAATATTTATTTGCCCCATTCTCTTTCCCGCAATTCCAAGAGGGACCAATAGATTAAGAGCCCATGTTCTGGCAACTCACACCTCTGATGATATTGATGAAGCCCTGGATATCTTTAGAAGGGCTGGGAAAAAATTAGGATTGATCACCTGATAATGAATTTATTTGACAATAAAATATATATATCTTATAATCTCTATTAAAGATTGTTATATAATATAAGCACTATTTATTTTCTGATAAATAATAGTGCTTATATTTATATTTAATTTTTATGGGGACAATACTTTTTATTCATTATTCAACCAAAACAATTTTTAGTGAGGAGAAATATTTGCAATGCTTGATAGGAAGGTAATGGTAACTGAAGAAGGCCTGAAAAAGGTTCAAGAGGAACTTTACTATCTTAAAAGTGTAAAAAGAAAAGATATTGCTGAAAAAATTAGGAATGCTGTAACTTTTGGTGAGATTGCCGAGAATGCAGAATATAATTCCGTTAAAAATGAGCAATCTTTTATAGAAGGAAGAATTTTAGCTTTGGAAAAAATTATTGAAAATTATGAATTGATAGATAAAGAAGAAAATCCAGATTGCGTATTGCTGGGGTCAGAAGTGTTAATTAAAGATATGAAAAGTGCAAAAGAGTGTACATATACTATTTTAGATTATGTGGAATCTGAACCGGATTATGGAAAGATATCCATCTCTTCTCCTATCGGAAGGGCTCTTTTAGGAAAAAAGAAAGGTGATTTAGTAGAAGTTAGAGTTCCAGCAGGACATGTTAAATACAAAATTTTAGATATCAAGTAGCTTATGTATTCATCTAACAATCTAAATAGTTATTAATGGTAACAATGAACAAAGTTATTAAAAATTAAAATATAACGATACTTTGTTCATTGTTTATTTTTAAGCCTTTTATCAAAAAAAGTTAATTATAAATATAACTAAAATTTATATTACCCCAAAAAATTTATCAGAAAGCAAAATTAAAATAATTTTGGTATCATATTATTATATTTTTTATAAAAAATATAATAACACAAGTAATAAGGGCAAAAAGAGGTGGATCGGGTGGAAATTAAAAAAAATACAACAGAAATTATATCTAACAAATGGGAAGAAATAGAAGAATTAAAAAGAGAAGGCATTGATCCTTTTGGGTGTAGTTTTAATAGGACCTATAAAATAAAAGATTTAATAGAAAAAAATAAAAATTTGCAGATTGGTGAATGTGGCAAAGAAAAAGTGAGTATAGCAGGCAGGTTAATGGCTT
>CAYTVM010000233.1:0-3807 GCA_964441685.1 uncultured Atribacterota bacterium
TGCGTTAAGGCTTGTCCTAATAATGCCTTATCTTTAAAAAATGGCAAAGCGGTGGTTGATCATAAGTTATGTATTTTGTGTGGGTATTGCAATCCAGCCTGCCCTGTATTCGCTATTAGATTGATTTAATAAATACTCTCAAGCAATCCTACCAATATCTATTTTTCATTCCTTAAAATTTTCCTATATACTGATGAGAGTAATTTATCGCTTCTTTTAGGAACATATCGTCATATATTCTTGATAATGTGCCTGGTTACCTCTGCCAATGTTCGATAACTATCATTTGAAAAAATCCCGATGTCGTTCTTTTTCCCCTTTCTATTTTTCTCACCTTTTATTTAGCTCGTAAAAAAAGACAGGTTACTTTTTTATGAAAATAAAGACAAGTAAAGGCAAAAAATAATTTGTCCCTCTTTTCTCTATTTAATTTCTTTAAAAAAATATTGTTAGAGAAACAAAAAAGCAATTTTCCTTCTTGACATAAATCATTTTATATTATAAAATTATTTCAGGTATTGCAAATTATTTCATATATAGGGAGAAATATCACATAATGAAAATAAATACTTCTTTAGTTACTGAAATATGTAGAATGTATTATATGGATAATTTAAGCCAGGATAAGATATCATCTAGTTTAAGAATATCTAAATCAGCTGTATCCCGTTTACTAAAAGAAGGAAGAGAAAAGGGGATAGTAACCTTTCACATTAAGGATTATGAAGATCGCTTAAGTTCTTTAGAAGATAAACTTGAACAATATTTTAAATTAAAAGAGGCAGTTGTAGTTTCTGATGAAGGAATAAATTCTGAAGAGGCTATAAAAAAGAAAGTAGCAAAAGCAGCAGCTTTACTTCTACAAAGGAGAGTTCGGGAAAACGATACTATTGCGGTTTCATGGGGAACTACTTTAGCTGAAGTATCAAGATCATTAAATCCTTCAATCCGTTTAAATGTAGATATTGTTCCTCTTTTAGGAGGAATTGATATAAGAGGAAGAGATATCCATTCCAATGAGATAGCAAGGCGGGTAAGCGAAGCCTTTAAGGGGAAATATTACGTATTAAATGCTCCGGTATTTGTTAGTAATTTTCGGACAAAAGAAACATTTGAGAAAGAAAAAAGCATTAAAGCAGTTATTGATAAAGCTAAATCAGCTGATATAGCAGTAGTGGGTGTAGGTAGCCCCAAACAAAGCTCTACAATGATAAAACGAGGATATTTTTCTATTAAAGAATTTACTAAACTGACTGATAAGGGAGTAGTTGGAGATATCTGTACTAACTTCTATGATATCCAGGGAAACATTATTAAATTTTCCTTACATAATAAAATGATAGGTTTAGGATTAAAAGAATTGAAGCACATACCCATTGTGATAGGTGTGGCATGTGGTGAAAATAAAAAGGAAGCTATTTTAGGTGCGTTACGTGGTGGTTATGTAAATATAATTGTTACTAATAAAAAGGCAGCGGAATACCTAATAAAAAATAAATAATTAAGATTAATTTAGTATATATTTAAAAAAGCAATAAATAAAAATTTAACAAAGGATTATATGTCTAATATAAATAATTTAACAAAAAAAGAAATATTACTAGAAAAGGTTTATCGATTGGCTTTTGATTTTGAGAAAGAAAAACATTGCTGCTCACAGTGTACTATCGCTGCTCTTCAAGAAGTTTTTCAGATAAACAGTGAGGAACTTTTTTCAATTTCTTTCGCTCTCGGAGGAGGATTAGCCAATACTTGTGAAGGGACATGTGGAGCTCTTGCCGGAGGGGCAATGATAATAAGTTATTTTTACGGACGCCGACGTGAAGAATTTTTTAAAGGCATTCCGAATAAAAAAGCGAATTATTTAACTAAAGAACTTTACGATAGATTTGTTCAAGAATATGGGAGCTGTCTATGTAAAGATGTACAAAAGAAAATATTTGGACGTTCTTTTAATTTTTGGGATGAAAAAGAGAAAGAATTATTCGAAAAATCTGGCGGACATATAGATAAATGTCCTGCTGTAGTGGCTAAAACCGCTCAGTGGACTTTTAAAATCATTGAAGAGGAAATGAATAAAAATAAGGAGAAGAGTAAGGGATATGAAGGTAAGTAAAGAAAAGAAAATTAATATGTATAGAAGCATGATTAGAATTCGTAAATTCGAAGATAAGCTGGAACAAATATACCGGGATGGAAAATTAAATGGACATTTACATACCTGTCACGGAGAAGAAGCAATTGCTGTGGGTGCCATAGAGGCTCTTTCCGAAAAAGATATTATCTTTTCTAACCATCGAGGGCATGGTCATTATTTAGCCCGAGGAACTTCTCCTAAGAACATTATAGCTGAGTGCTATGGTAAAGTTACCGGGACCAATAAAGGAAGAAGTGGAAGCATGTATCTTGTTGATACGAAAAGAGGAATGCCGGTGGCAAGTGGAATTGTTGGAGGGAATATTTGTATAGCTACTGGTTCAGCTTTAGCAAGTTTAATTAAACAAGATAATATAGTAACTTTAAGTATTTTCGGAGACGGGGCAACTAATATAGGATTCTTTCACGAAGCATTAAATATGGCTGCGTTGTGGAATTTACCTATTGTTTATTTATGTGAAAATAATCAATATGGTGAAGGAACTAAAAGAGAACAACACCAAAAAATAAAAAAAATATCCGATAGGGCTATTGCTTATGCCATGTCAGGGTTAACTGTTGATGGAACAGATGTAATTAAAGTCTATGAAACAGTTAAACAAGCAGTAGAAAAAGCACGTAGTGGAGGTGGTCCTACTTTAGTGGAATGCGTAGCTTATCGGTTAAGTGGACATTCAGCGGGAGATTTAGGTATTTACAGACCAAGAGGAGAAAAGGAAGAATGGGAAAAGATTTACGATCCCATCAAAAAATATAAAAAACAACTTCTTAAAGAAGGAATGTTAACTCTTCAGGAAACAGAAAAGATAGAAGAGGAAATACAAAAAGAGATAGAAGAAGCAGTAAGGTTTGCCGTTGAGAGTGAAATGCCACTTGCTGAGACAGTTGGCAAGTATGTGTATCAGGAGGACGAAAATAATGAGTGAAATGATGTATATTGAAGCCCTAAGGACTGCTTTAAGAGAAGAGATGCATAGAGATAAGAGTATTTTTATTATGGGAGAAGACATAACTAGATATGGATTTGGTGTAAATAGAGGTTTGGTAGATGAATTTGGTTCAGATAGAGTAAGAAATACTCCTATTTCAGAAGCAGCAATTATTGGTTCGGCAGTAGGAGCAGCCCTACGAGGGATGAGACCGGTAGCAGAGATAATGTTTGTTGATTTTATCATGATTGGAATGGACCAAATCGTAAATCAAGCTGCCAAAATGAGTTATCTGTCTAATGGTGAATTATCTGTTCCTATGGTCATTCGGACACCTGAAGGAACAGAATGGTTTGGTGGAGGGGCACAGCACTCTCAAACTCTTCATTCTATATTTATGAATATTCCTGGATTAAAATTAGTTATTCCTTCTGATCCTTATGATGCTAAAGGTCTTCTTAAAAGTGCTATTAGAGATGATAATCCGGTGATTTTTTTTGAACATAAACAACTTTATACCCAAAAAGGCGAAGTACCTGAAGAAGAATACACTATACCTCTCGGTAAAGCAGTGATTAAAAAAGAAGGAAAGGATCTTACTTTAGTTGCTACTTCCTGGATGGTTAAACACAGCTTAGAAGTTGCCGAAGATTTAAAAGGTAAAATAAGTATAGAAGAAATTGACCCCAGGACATTAGTTCCCTAAGATAAAGATACTAAT
>CAYTVM010000234.1:0-3790 GCA_964441685.1 uncultured Atribacterota bacterium
GAGATATTAAATAAAATATGATTTAATTTTAGATTTGTAGGCTAATTTTTTTGATATATTTAAATATATCTGATAGAATTAAAATCAATTAATTAAAATAAAAGAAAATTGACCAAGGATAAGGAGGATTAGTTTTTATGACTAAATACGATATTAATAAAGTAAGAAATATTGCCTTGGTAGGCCATGGCGATTCTGGAAAAACCTCGCTTACCGAGGTTTTACTTTATAATTCAGGAATGATTACTAGATTGGGAGATATCAAACAAGGTAATACCACGACTGATTATGACCCTAGAGAAATAAAAAAAGGTATAAGTATCAATTCATCTTTAGCTTATTTAAATTGGAAAGACTTGATGATAAATATTCTTGATACTCCAGGATACCTCGATTTCATTACTGATACCAAATTAAGCCTTAGAGTTGTAGATAGTGCTATAATAGTTATATGTGGCGTATCGGGAGTAGAAGTACAGACCGAGAAAGTCTGGAATTTTGCCGATGAATATAAACTACCTCGCGCTATTTTTATAAATAAATTGGATCGAGAAAGAGCTGATTTTTATCGGATAAAAGATATGATTAATCAAGTTTTTGGTTCATCCACAATTTCAATACAGCTACCCATTGGTAAAGAAGAAAATTTCATGGGTATAGTTGATCTAATAAAGATGAAAGCCAATATTTATAAAAAATCAGAAGATGGTAAGCCAGTTTTTAAAGAACAGGAAATTCCTCAAGATATGAAAGAACAGGCAGAATCCTACAGGAAGGAATTAGTCGAAGCCGTAGCTGAATTTGATGATGAAATTTTATTGAAATATTTGAACGGGGATACTCTGACTAATCAGGAGATTACTAATTGTTTAAAACAAGGCATTAAAAAAAGTAAGATTGTTCCCATTCTTTGCGGTTCATCAACTATGAATTTAGGAATAGAGCATCTTCTCGATTTTATAAGTGAGTATCTTCCTTCTCCTTCTGAAATGCCTCCCGTTATGGCAAAAAATGTAAAAACTTCTTCTGAAGAATTAGTAAAAAATTCAATTGATTCTCCTTTTTCTGCTTTTATTTTTAAAACTGTAGCAGATCCCTACGTGGGAAACTTAACTTACTTTAGAGTATATTCAGGGAAGTTACTCGAAGATTCAAATATTTATAATTCTTCAAAAAGCGTGGATAATAAAGTAGGGAAAATTTATAAAATGCAGGGTAAAAATCAACAATCTATTCCTGAAGTTTGTGCAGGAGATATAGCTGCTGTAGCCAAACTTAAGAATACTGTTACTGGTGATACTCTCTGCGATAAAGATAACCCTGTTTTATTTGAAAAAATAGAATATCCTGAACCAATAATGCTGCTGGCAATCTCTCCCAAAACTAAGGGAGATGAGGATAAATTAAGTACCGCTCTTAGCAGGATAATTGATGAGGATCCTACGGTTAAAATATACCGGGATGAAGATACCGGAGAGAGTATATTGGCTGGTATGGGAGAATCCCACTTGGAAGTAATCATTGATACTATGGAAAGTAAATTTGGAGTAGCGGTTGAGAAAAGCACTCCCAAAGTAGCATACAAAGAGACTATTCGTAAAAAGGTTAAGGTAGAAGGAAAGTATAAGAAACAATCTGGTGGTAGAGGGCAGTACGGTCATTGTTGGTTAGAGCTTGAACCCAAAGGCAGAGGGGAAGGCTTCGAGTTTGTAGATAAAATAGTGGGTGGAGTCATTCCACGTCAGTACCGTCCTGCCGTAGAAAAAGGTGTAGTTGGAGCAATGCTTAAAGGAATACTGGCAGGATATCCCACTGTAGATATAAAAGCCTCTGTTTATGACGGCAGTTATCACCCGGTAGATTCTTCAGAGATGGCTTTCAAAGTAGCCGGTTCGATGGCTTTTAAGAAAGGAGCGGCAGAAGCAAGCCCGGTTCTATTGGAGCCAATTATGGACATAGAAGTAATAGTACCAAAGGAATATATGGGTGATATAATTGGAGATTTAAACAGCAAAAGAGGGAAGATAATGGGCATGGAAGAATCTTCAAGCGGGAAACAAATTATTAAAGCTAAAATTCCTCAATCAGAGGTCTTTAAATACGCTATTGATTTAAGGTCAATTACTCAGGGCAGAGGAACTTTTAGTTTGAAATTTTCTCATTATGAAGAAGTTCCTGCTAATATTGTACAGGAAATAATTGCTCAAACTAAAGAAGAAGAGGAAGAGAAAAAATAATTCTTAAAAAAAATAAAAATATTTTTTAAAAAAAGAAGGATTTTTAAATTAGATATAGTATATCTTATATAAAGATAAACTTATTTATCGATTTATACCAGTAAAATATTATAAAAAAGAAGGAGGTGTAATAATATGGGAGATTTAGCTTGGTATTGGTGGGCAGCAATCATTGGAGCGATAGCTTATTTGATATGGTATTTTGCAGGAGATTAGAATAAAATATAAATTAAAATCAAATTAATACTAAAAATTACAAGAAACGTTTCTATAAGTGCAGGGCAAAGCAAATTGTCCTGCACTTTATTTGTCTTTATTAAAAGGGTGATTAATTTGAAATTAAAAACAAAAAAGGGACATATTTTATTATTTTTCCTTTTCCTTATCTTCGTTGCTGTCGCTTACGAATCAATGGCAAATGAAGAAAACGGGGAAAATAAAGTTATTCCTTTAAAAGAAGTAGATTCATTAAAAATGACTATAAAATTTGGGGCCGGAAAGCTAAACTTAATTTCTGGAGAAGAAGATGTATTTGTAGGAAATTTTCAATATGATAAAAGCATCTTAAAACCCAATATCCAGTATGAAATATTAGGGGAAACCGGTATTTTAACTCTATCCCAGAGTATTAAGAAAGACTTTGATTCACCATTTCCCTACAAAAATAGTTGGCATTTGAAATTACCTTCCGATATTCCTCTACAATTATATATCAACGCTGCGACTTATAGTGGAGATATTGATCTAACTAATTTGCAGATAGACGATTTTTATCTTAACTCAGGAGTCGGCCAAACCAATATTCTATTTAATCAGCCTAATCTTATAAATTTAAAAAATATTAATGTAAAGACCGGTGCTTCCACTATAAAAATGTTGGGTTTAGCCAATGCAAATTTTAGTGAAATGAATTTTACCGGTGGAGCAGGGATCTATTTCTTTGATTTTTCAGGTAAATTGACTAAAAAATCAAAAGTTCACATAAATGCAGGAGCAGCTAAAATAATTTTAAAGATACCTTCAGCTATTGGAGCCAAAATAATGATTAAACGTTTTCCGGCTGCAAAATTGGATATTAGAGGGTTTATAAAAATAAATGACCAGACCTATATTAGTCCGGAATATGGCAAGAATGCTGCGGAATTAGATATTGAAATCAAGGGAGGCTTTGTAGGTGTTGAGGTAATATCGATAACCAATTGACTTTTATTTTTTTTTCAATTATACTTAAATCGAAATAAATAAGAAAAAGACAGAGCGAAGGACTGAAAGGTATGCTTTTAAAAAGAGAATCGGTATCCGGTGAAAACTGATAAAACACCTTTAAACTCGCCTTCAAGTTTTGTAAATAAAAAATTAATTAAAATTTTAATTTAATTTTAGTTTACAACGTTGACAAGCGTTAATTGTTTAATGAGAGTAGATAATGTGGGGCTGTAGCGCAGTCGGGAGCGCGCCTCCTTGGCGTGGAGGAGGTCGCGGGTTCGATTCCCGCCAGCTCCACCAAATTATAATATGTAAAATCTGCTGAACAAGGGTGGTACCACGAGAAG
>CAYTVM010000235.1:0-3759 GCA_964441685.1 uncultured Atribacterota bacterium
AAGAAGAAAAGCAAATAGAAGATATTTTGGTAGGATTTATTCAAGTTGAAAAAGAAGATGAAGAAAATATTGATAAAATTGAAACTAAACTGATTAAAAATTTAAAATGGGCAGCTAAAAAGAATGACACAAACAATATTATATTACATTCTTTTGCTCATCTATCTTTAAGCAAAGCTGAACCGGAGATAACAAAAACAATATTTAATAATGCTGAAAAGCGATTAGAAAATGCAGGTTATAAGACATGGCAAACTCCCTTTGGTTATTTTTTAGACTTGGACTTAAAAGCACCCGGTAAATCTTTAGCAAGAATCTTTAAGGAATTTTAGCTAAAAAATAGGGTTTTTCGTAAATTGACATAATTGGTGCAAGAGATAGATTTTTATTTATCATTTGGTAGGTGAATGTCTGGTTGTGTGGATTCTATTTCAATAACGTGTAAGTCTTTTTTATTAAAACCGAAATAAATAGGCATATTTTTTTCCAGTTTTAATTCAAAAAAGCGATTAAGAGTTAAATAAGAAATATAATTTCTCCTTGTACCAACAGCATTTAGTTTAATTTCCATATAGATGCCATTATTTCTGAAACTTTCTATTTTACCGTAGTATTGATAATATGTGTTTAAAGGCTGGTTACGGATATAAATATTTTCCGGACGAATCCCGATATATGCCGGCTGTTCCAATCCAAATGATTTTAATTCTTCATCTATATCAATCCAGAATATGTTTTTCAATCCAGTAAATTGAGCTGTAAAAATAGATTTGGGTTTTTGAAAGATATCTTCAATGGTACCTTGTTGAATGATTTGACCATTATGCATCAAGGCAACTTTATCAGCAAGATAATTTGCTTCTGTAAAATCGTGAGTAACCATAATAATAGTCGTGTGCATGGTCTGATGAATATTTTTTAATCCTTCCTGGATCGTTTCTTTAATGTTTGGGTCTAAAGAAGACAGGGGTTCATCTAAAAGCAATACATCCGGATTTCCGATAAGGCCTCTTCCTAAGGATACCCGCTGTTGCTCGCCTCCACTTAAATTAAGAGGTAATCGGTCTAATATTTCCTCAAGCTCTAATAGTTTTATTAGAATTTTAAAATTTTTACTATATTTCGCATGGTGTTTGTCTTTTTTAAATCTTAAGCCATAAGAAATATTATCTCGAACTTTCATATGGGGAAACAGATTATAATCCTGATAGCATATAGATATATTTCTTTTCTCCGGTTTTAAATGAGTAACATCTTTACCGTTGATAACAATTTTTCCGCTGCGTATAGGAACAAGCCCAGCAATAGATTCAATAACAACACTTTTACCTGCAGCCGTGGGACCAAGTATTACTAGAAATTCACCTTTATTTATCTCTAAATTAACATTTTTAATTTCAAATGGCCCTAATTTAATATTTAATTTTTGCACGTGAATCATATTTTTCTTTTCCTCCCAAAGAGACCAATCGTAAAACGATAAAGATGATAATACTAATAACAATGAGAATAATATTTGCCGGAACAGCATATTTCATTCCATAAGTCGTAAAACGTTCATATATCAGTGTTGGAGCTATCATGGGATGATAAGCTAAAATGATAACTGCCCCGAATTCGCTAATTGCTCTTGCCCAGGTTATGATCATACCACTTAGAATACCTCTCCAGGAAAGAACGAAAGTAATTCCAAAAAAAGTTTGGACCTGATTGGCGCCCAGACTGCGAGAAACATTTTCTATTCTAGGAGGGACTCCTTTAAAAGCATCTTTCGCGGCATCAATTAATAAAGGCATACTGACAAAGAGCATGGCAATAATGATTCCAATTTCGGTTCCCAGAGTTTCAATATGATTTTGTTCTAAGAAACGACCGATGACACTTCGAGGGCTTAATACGGTTAACAGGCAAATACCTGCAACTGTATGAGGGATAACCATAGGTATATCAATTAAACTTTCGACAAAAATTTTTAATCGAAATTCATGTCTGGCTAAATAATAAGCCAGGGGAATTCCTAAAAGAAAAGCTATGATGGCAGTAATAGAAGCACATTTTATACTTAGCCAAATGCTGGTCAATACTTCTTTATCGAGAAGCGTTTCAATCAATGTTGCCGAATCAGTCCAATAAAAGGTGTTGATAATGGGAAAAACGTTAAAAAAAAGTATAATAAAACCAGTTATTGCAGCTATGATATAAATGATTTCTGCTCTGAAATGAAACAATCTATTTCCCCCTATTATTAAAATTAAAATAAAACATCTTTTAATTTTTATTATTAACGATATATATTCGGTATAGGACAATATTAGAATTTTAAATATTGTCCTATACCGAAATGCATTTATATCATAAGGATAAAATTTATTTTAACAAATGACTCAGTTCATCCGGTAATTTATCCGCACCGGTAACTACTTCTAGATCATGAATGGGTTGACCGGAATCATGAATAATTTTTAATCCTTTATTTTTGTCAAATAGAAATACTAAAAATGCAAGAGCATTCTCTCTATTTTCTCCGCTATGGGGCATGGTGACTCCATAGACAATCGGCTCACCTTTTGTAGTAATGGTTGTTCCAGGTTCAGCACCGGAAAGTTCTATAGTAGCTTTTGCATATTCATCCAAATATTTTAATGAGCTTAAATCAATGGCTTTTGGCAGTTTAATATATTTAAATTTATTGTCCTTAAGCTGGTGTTGGAGAGCAACTGATTCATATTCAAACGCATAATCCAATACGCCGGTTTCCAGCAGAGCTATAAGTTCAACAGATTTAGGACGAATATTTTTCTCCGGACAGTGATTTAAAAGTTCTTGATTTAAACCCCCTTTTTGATAAAAATTTTCAGCTAACTGAAAGAGTAAAACAGCACGATAACCACAGGGGTCTGCATTGGGTTCACTATGGCTATATTCTACTCCCTCTTTTAATAGAATATCATACCAGTTGTCTGTATTTATCTCGTTAGCATATCGACTTTTATCTGTATACATAATCACCATGGAATTTTCGGCAAACAGGATATTCCAATCGGCATAATCTGGAATTAATAGATTATCGATGACCGCATAATCAGCAGACATTAAAATATCTGCTTTTTGACCGGTTTCAGCAACTAAACGGGCAATTGCCCTGCTTCCTCCAGCTGTTGTATTAATTTCTAAATCCGGATGTAAAATTTTAAATTCTTTGACTAAATTAGCTACAGGTACAGTTAGACTTCCTGCATGATATAATATTAATTCTCCCTGCAGGGATTTTTGTCCAAAACTTAAAATGCTTAAAAGAAAAAAGATTGTGAAAATTAGCAAACCTATACATTTTATTTTTAAATTAATTTTTAACATATTAGTACTCCTTTCTATATTAACAAATGTGGTCTTTTAAAATTTCCTTTACACTGATTCTAAATACCTGACGGTCATTATCACCTTCCTTTCTTTTTACCAATTTTCTTGCACTAAAAGAAAAAAAGACTTCCCATTAAGGAAGCCTTTTTTAAAAAAATTAATTTCTTTCCATAATGGGAGGCATATTAGTTTCCCGATATACCCTATCGTTCTCTGGCCATAGTTTTCTTAAACCTTAGGTTCAAAGAATCGAAATTAAGTCTTATTCAATTTTTAAATACGATTATATTTTACATATATAAATTTACAAAGTCAATATAATGTTTGAGTCCAATACATTTGCACCATTTCCGCATCCTTGTTATTTAATAACTTACTACAATATTCAATCGGAGTCAA